>NZ_CAXQBR010000077.1 GCF_964222135.1 Euzebya sp. | reverse complement strand
CACGCCGTCGTGGGTGCGGACGTCCCGGCGGTCGGTGACCGTCGCATCGGTGCTCGTGCCGCACAGATCGACCACCACGGTGCGCGAAGTTCGCCGTCGCCAGGTGATCGTCTCAGGTCAGGCCGTCGGGCCCGCACGGATCGACCACACCTGACCGGCTCCCACACCTCGCCAGTGGTCGATGTGTGCGGCGGGGCGGGGGGGACGGGGGCGGGAGGGACGGGGGGGCGGGAGGGACGGGGCGGGAGGGCGGGTCCGCGGGAGGAGGGGGAGGGCGGGGCGGGGGGTCAGCCGGTGCCGGCGACGACCGCGCCGTTGGCCCCGACCAGTCGGATGTCGTCGTAGGCGGCGGGGTCGGCGAACGGGTCGCCGCCGAGGACGACGAGGTCGGCGACCCGGGCCGGTTCGATCACCCCGGCATCGAGGCCCAGGTAGAACGCCGCGTCGGCGGTGGCGGAGGCGAGGACCTCCGCGGGGGTCATCCCGGCCTCCTGCATGGCGCGGACCTCGTCGACCATGATCCCGGGGGACGTGCCGCCGTTGCCGAGGTCGGTCCCGTAGAGCACCTCGCCGCCGGCCTCCCGGAACGCCCGCAACCCCTCGATCGCCGCCGGGTCGCCGGCGCGGACGGCGAGGGTGGGGACCACGACGACCGAGGCCTCGGCCGCGCGGGCCAGGTCGCTCGGCCCCACGTCGGTGGGCAGGTGCGCCAGCTCGCGGACGCCGGCGGCGACGGCCCGCTCGAGCAGCTCGGCGCCGCTGACGTGTGCGGTCGTGCGCAGGCCCAGCTCGGCGGCGCGGGTGACGATCGCCTCCAGGGTGGGCTGGTCGAGGACCGGGAGGCCGCCGGCGGGCTCGAGCGCGACCTTGATGATCACGGCACCGGCCGCGACCTGCTCGTCGACGGCGGTGGCGGCGTCCTCGGGGCTGGCGACCTCGCGTGCCGTCCCGTCGGCTCCCCACGTGGTGGTCGGGTACCCCCCGACCGCGGTCAGGATCCGGCCGGCGATGAGGACGCGCAGGTCGCCGCCGCGCTCGGCCTGGGCCGCGGTGGGGGGTCCGCCGAGGTCCCTGACCGTCGTCACGCCACCCGCCAGCACGTCGGCGGGGTCGGCGAGCTGCAGGTGGACGTGGGCGTCGGTGAAGCCGGGCACGACGTAACCGCCGTCGAGGTCGAGGGTCGCGACACCGTCCGCCACCCCCTCGTCGACGCTGGCGATGCGGCGACCGCGGATGGTGATCGCGACGGGGTCGTCCGCACCGGGGAGGCGCAGGCCGGCCAGGCCGAGCGCGTCGAGGTCCATCACGTCGCGCCCCTCGAGGTCGGCCAAGCCCACCGCGTCGGGATCGTCCTGTGAGAACGGGTTCAGTCCGCCCGAGCAGGCCCCGAGCAGCCCGGCCGCGCCGGCCGTGGCACCAGCGGCGAGCAGGCGCCGGCGTGACAGCGGCGGGGGTCGGGTGGGGGACATGGACGACCATCCTGCCGAGGTGCCGACCGCGGGGAGCGTCGGCGCGTCAGCTCTCGCGCAGGGTGGGGGCGACCTCGCGGGCGGCGGCGACGGTCTGCTCGACGTCCGCCTCGGTGTGGGCGGTCGACACGAACATGGCCTCGTACCCGGACGGGGGCAGGTAGATGCCGCGGTCGAGCATTCCGTGGAAGAACCGGGCGTAGCGGTCGTGGTCGGCGGCGCGCGCCCCGTCGTAGTCGGTCACCGGTCCGTCGGTGAAGTAGAGCCCGAAGAGGCTGGCGACCCGCTGGATGACGACGGGCACCCCCGCGTCGGCGAAGGCGGCGGTCCACCCCTCGATCAGCTGGGTGGCTCGCGCGTCGAGGACGGCGTAGGCCCCCTCGTCGAGCAGCCGGAGCTGGGTCAGGCCGGCGGCGACCGCGACCGGGTTCCCGCTGAGGGTGCCGGCCTGGTACACCGGCCCGGTGGGGGCGAGGTGGGCCATGATCTCCGCGGACCCCCCGAACGCCGCCAGCGGGAACCCTCCGCCGACGACCTTGCCGAAGGCGACGAGGTCGGGCTCGAGGCCGAGCAGCTCCGTGGCCCCTCCCCTGGCCAGGCGGAAGCCGGTCATGACCTCGTCGACCAGCAGCAGGGCACCGTGACGGCGGGTGAGGTCGCGCAGGAACGCGTGGAACCCCTCCGCGGCGGGGACCAGCCCCATGTTCGCGGCCACCGGTTCGCAGACGACGACGGCGATGTCGTCGCCGTGCGCGTCGAAGGCCGCCTCGACCCCGGCGGTGTCGTTCCAGCCGACGACGATCGTGTCGGCGGTCGCGCCGCGGGTGACGCCCGGGCTGTTCGGCAGCCCGAGCGTGGCCACACCCGACCCCGCCTCGACGAGCAGGCTGTCGGCGTGCCCGTGGTAGTGGCCGGCGAACTTGACGACCTTGTCCCGGCCGGTGGCGCCGCGGGCGACCCGGATCGCGCTCATCGTCGCCTCGGTGCCCGAGGAGACGCAGCGGATCATCTCGACGCCGGGGACGCGGGCGACGACCTCTTCGGCGAGCTCGACCTCACCGACCGTCGGGGCGCCGTAGGACGACCCCGCGCGGGTGGCGGCGACCGCGGCGTCGACGACCTCCTCGCGGGAGTGGCCGAGGATGAGCGGCCCCCAGCTCATCACGTAGTCGAGGTAGGTCCGCCCCTCGGTGTCGGTCACCCGCGGGCCCTGGCCGCCGGCCATGAACCGCGGGGTCCCCCCGACGCCGCGGAACGCGCGGACGGGGGAGTTGACGCCGCCCGGGATCACGCGCTGGGCGCGCTCGAACAGGGTGTCGCTGGTCGTGGAGGGGTCGGTCACGACCCCGAGGGTCGCGGCGGCCGGCGCCCCGCGCAACCGCACGCGCCCGGCCGGATCGGCGCTATCGTTCCCGCGCCCATGGACATCCCGAGCCGTCCGATCGCGGGGAGCCGCCGCGACAGGATCCGGGCCGTCGTCGGCGAGCTGCTGCTCGGCGCCAGCGGCCGGATCCTCCGCCTCGTCGTGGCCGTCGGCATGCTCTCCGGACTCGCCGCGGCCGCGTTCGTCGCGGCGTTGTCGGTGCTGACCGACCTGATCGGGCCCGAGCGGTGGGGCGGCGGGTGGCAGGTCCTCGTGCTCGGCGCCACCGGGGTCCTCATCGGGTTGGCGATCACCTACCTCGGCAACCCGGGGGACGTGGAGCTGCTCGTGGGCAACATCCACGTCGCCGGGGGCCGGGACGACATCCGCGACCTGCGCTCCCTCCTGCCCGTCAGCCTGATCGGCGTGGCGGCGGGCAGCGCGATCGGCCCCGAAGCCCCGCTGGTGCAGACCACCGGGTCCATCGGCAGCTGGTTCGCCCTGCGGCTGCGCCTGGACGAGCACGATCTGCGGTTGCTGACCATCGCCGGCATGTCGGCCGGCTTCACGGTCCTCCTGGGCGCCCCGATCGGGTCGTCGCTGTTCGCCCTCGAGATCCTCCACCGCCGCGGGCTCGAGTACTACGAGGCGCTGGTGCCCGGCCTCCTCGGCGCGGTGACCGGGTACGCGGTCTTCGCCGCGATCACCGGCCTCGGCCTGCAGCCGTACCTGCTGCTCCCGCCGGCCCACCGCCTCGAGGTGGTCGACTTCGCCGTCGGCATCGCCGCCGGGCTGGTCGGCGCCGGCATCGCGGTGGCGTTCACCTACCTCGTCGTCGGGTTCCGCGCGGTCCTGCGGCGCATCGGACCCGCCGTCCGGCCCGTCGTCGGCGGGGTGGCACTCGGGCTGCTGGGGCTGCTGACGCCGTTCGCGCTCACCTTCGGGGAGGAGCAGCTCAACGAGGTCGTGGCGACCGGGCCGGCCGTCGGCGTGCTGCTCCTCGCGGCGGTCGGCAAGCTCGTCGGGTCGGCCCTGATCACGACGGCCGGGTGGCGGGGCGGGTTCATCATCCCGCTGTTCTTCGTCGGGGCCGCGCTGGGCCTGGTCGGGTCCGACGTGCTCGGCACCGACCCGACGATCACGATGACCGCCCTGATGGCGGCGAGCGTCGTCGGGGTCACCAAGACCCCGCTCGGGTCGACGCTGGTGGTCAGCGAGATCGCGGGGCTGGCGATCCTGCCGCCGGTCCTGGTGGCGAGCCTGGTGTCGCTGCTGGCCACGAGCCGGATCGGGCTGATCCACAGCCAGCAGCAGCGCGAGGGCGAGTACGACCGCGCGGTGTCCGACGCCGACGACGGGGTCGCCGCCTCGCTGCTCGGGCTGGGCGCGGGGCACACCGGCCCCGACGACCAGGTCGGACGGGCCCCGTGATCGGCGGCCCGACGCCGCTCGCGGTCCGCATCGCGATCGCGGCGCTGGTCGTGATCGCCGCGGCCGCCACCGGCCTCTACTGGGCGGGTGAGCGGGTCGAGCGGTCCGTCGACGCCGCGGCCACCGTGTCGACCACGGCGGCGCTGACCCCCGGCGGCGTCCTCGGCGTCACCGAGGAGCTGGTGGTCACCGAGCACGCCGGCGCGGTCACCCGGGTCATCCCCGCACCGGGCGGGATCGCGCTGGGTGAGGTGCGGGACGGGACCGGGGCTCCGCTGGCCCACCGCGACGTGCAGCTCGCGGAGGGGCTGGCCGTCACCGTGCCGCTGGACGACCCCTCGGCGGTCGTCGTGCTCACGTACGACCTGTTCTCCACCGCCAGCGCCGGCCGGGACGGCGTGGAGCTGAGCTGGGAGGTCGCGGACGACCGCAACGCCATCTCGCTGTCCGGCGTCGACGTCGACATCACCTGGGACGCCCTCACCGCCGACCGGGGGGCGCCACCCGCGGCGGTCGAAGTCGACGCGCCGGGGGCCACGCCGACCGTGCTGCCCCGCGACGCCGGGGTCCGGATCGAGCTCGGCTCCGTCCCCGCCCACCACCACCTGGCCGTCCACGCCGCCCTGCCGTCCGCCGCGCTGGCGGACGGCGTCGTGGACGACCGGTCCGTCCTGGCCGGCATGGGCGAGGGGATGGTGGACCGGATCCGCGGCGGCGGGCCGTGGTGGATCCCCCTCCTCGTGGCCGCGGCCGCCGTCGCGATCTGGGTCGTCGGCCACCGGCGGCTCCCCGACGAGCCCCCGATCACCTTCGACGCCCTCGTCACCGCCGCCCCGACCGACCAGACGCCCGCGGAGGTCGCCTGGCTGCTGCGGCGGGGCGCTCCGGACGCCGACGACCTGGTCGCCACGCTGGTCGACCTGCACGGGCGCGGTCTGGTCACCTGGTCGGCCGAGGAGGGGCGGTGGACCGCCTCGCCGGAGGTCGCGGAACGCGTCGGGGGGGCAGGGCTGACCGCCCACGAGCAGGCGCTGGTGGTGTGGATGTTCGCCGGCGGACCGTCGGTGTCCGTCGAGGAGCTGGTCGACCGGGCGGCGCGCGACCCGCAGGCGTGGCGGACGGCGCGGCGGGCGTTCACCGATGCGGTCGACCGGCGGTGCCGGGAGGCGCGGCTGGTGGAGCGGACTGTGGACTCCGAGAGCGTCGTCGGCGTCGGGGTGGCCGCGTCGGCCCTGGTCGTCCTCGGCGTCGTCGGCCTGGCCCTCGGGCAGCCGGCGTGGATCGCCTGCATCCTGGCGGGCGCGGCCGGGCTGGTCTCCACCGACGTGCTCGCGCGCCGCTCGCCCCACGGGGCGCACCTCGCCGGCCAGTGGCTGGCCTACGGCCCGTCGCTCGCCCACCCGGCCGCACCGGAGACGACGCGGGGACACGCCTTCGCGCTGGGTGTCCGGGGACCGGAGGACGACCCGGTCATCGCCGCATCGGCGGCGACGGTCGACGCGGTCGAGGAGGCGTTCCTCACCGCGACCAGCTTCGTCGCCGGCCCTCGACGCCGGGCTGCCGCGCGCGACTGACCCCGCCGGGGTTCAGCCGCCGGGGTTCAGCCACCGGGTTTCAGCCACCGGGTTTCAGCCACCGAGCCAGTCGGCCACGGTGCGGCGCCAGCCGCCGGACGGCTTGGGCGGGCGGGGCAGCTCGGGCTGGGTCGCCGACATGGTGATGCCGTCCAGGGCGTGGTCCACCGCCGTGCGGACCTTCCTGGTCCACGTGCGGACGGTGAGCGCCGCCGTGCCGAACCCGACGGCCGCCGTGCCCGCAAAGGCCGCCGCGAACTGCAGCACGTCGCTCGACAGGAACGCGGTGTCAGGTGTGAGGCCCGCCGCGACCGCACCCGCACCGACGGCGCTGACCGCCGTCGTCACGAGGACCCCCGCAGCGGTGGTGCGGATCGGTGCGGTGTCCGCGTCGAGGGTGACGATCGTGCCCTCGGGGTCCTCGGCGACCGTGACCGCCACCTCCCGCAGGTCGCGCAGCACCCCGCTGCCCCGCCCGCTCGACAGGCCGCGGCGCAGCTCGGTCATCAGCCGCTGGTCCTTCTGCCAGCGGTCGGTCGCCCCGCGCGTGCCGGTGCAGCGCATGTGCTCGTCGTCGCCCATCCACCGGCGCGTGGCAGCACGGACCCCGACGACGTCGCCGGGCACCAGGACCGCGCCGCCGACGTGGCGGGGGCCGAGCAGGCGCTCGGTGGCGCTCGGCTCGTGCGCGACCGCGCCGGTCAGCCGGACGTCGGTGACCGCCCGCCGCACCACGGCCGGGTCCACACCGATCTGCGCGGCGATGTCCTGGACGTCGGCGAGGGTGAGGCCGTCCGACGGCTGCCGCTCGGCGCGCTGCTGCAGCTCGATGGCGCGGGCGATGACCTGCTCGACCTCGGCGCCGCTCAGGCGCACCTCGTGCGCGCCGGGCCGCGTGGTCGCTGACGTCTGGCGAGGCGAAGGCGACGGCGCAGGCGCGGGGAGGGCCGGGCGGGGAGCCTCGGCCGCCGCAGCGCCCTCCGCCTGGTCAGCCAACGCCGCCGTTGACCTTGTCATCGTCGGGGAGGCCGGTGGGGGTGACGCCGAAGTTGTCCGCGTAGAGCGCCGCGATTCGCGCCAGCTCGTCGTCGGTCAGGTCCCGCTTGTCCGGCGCCGCGGCGAACTCGGCGATCTGCTCGCTTCCGTAGATGTTGGGGAGGGTCGTCACGCACCGCTCGTGGGACAGCACCCACTTGAGCGCCGCCTGGCCGAGCGTCATGCCCGTCCCCCCACCGGCCTCGGTCAGGAAGTCGAGGGTGGCGACCTTCTGCACGCCCTCGACCAGCCACGAGCGGGGGCGGTGGCGGCGGTGGTCGTGCTTGGGGAAGACGTAGTCCGCCGTCAGGTTCCCCTCGAGCATCCCCGAGGAGTGGGGGACCCGGACGATCATGCGGTTGTCGGTCTCCTCGGCCACCTCGAGCAGCTCCCTGCCGGGCGACTGCTCGAGGATGTTGAAGATCATCTGCATCCCGGCCATCTGACGGGTCCGCATGGCGTGGACGCCCTCCTCCAGCCACCCGATCTTCGGCCCGAGCGCGGTGCCGTACGCGCGGATCTTCCCCTCCGCCTTCGCGTCCTCGAGGAACGCCCAGAGGTCGTCGTCGTCAATGTGGGCCATCCGCGGGTTGTGCAGCTGGTAGAAGTCGATCGCCTCGACGTCGAGCCGCTTGAGCGAGTCGTCCAGCCGCTGGCGGATGTAGGCCACGTCGGTGCGGTGGGCGCGCTCCTGCTGGCCGACGCGACGGTGCTCGGAGGTGATGTCGTAGCCGAACTTGGTCGCGATCACGACCTGGTCGCGGAACGGGGCGACCGCCTCGCCGAGCACCTCCTCGCCGTACCCCTCGGCGTAGGCGTCCGCGGTGTCGAAGAACGTGATGCCGGCATCGAAGGCCTCGCGGTGCAACCGCACCGCCTCCTCCCGGGTGTACTCCCCCCACCACCCGGTGGTCACGGTCCAGTTCCCGAACCCGACTTCGCTGACTTCGATCCCCGGTGCGAGCTGGCGATGGCGCATGGGTCGAGGGTAGCGGCGCCCGGCACGGTCGTGGAAGCCACACGCGAACGACCCCCGACCGCGGTGGGTCGGGGGTCGTCGAGGGTTCGTCAGGTCAGCTGAGCTGCATCAGCTGTTGCCGGCCTGGACGAGGATCTCGTCGCTCACGGTGGCGGAGCCGCCGAGGGTCAGGACCTGGTCGGGATCCACGCGGGCGATCTCGTCGGCCACCATCTGGGGCAGGTCACCGGTCGCGGGGACCAGCAGGATCGGGCCGTCGGTCAGGACACCGCCGACGAGGGCGTCGGGGTTGACGTCCTGGGACGAGAGGTACACGACCGGCGCACCATCGGGGAAGGCCCGCTGGCTGACCGCGATCGCGGTGCCGATGCGGTGATCGCCGGCGACGCGGCCGATCTCGCGGTCGGTCTCGCCCTCACCGGGCATCTCGCCACCATCGGCCTGGGTCAGCTCGCCGCAGACGGCCGGGATGGTGGCCTCGAGCGGGAGGGACGGGTCGATGCTGGACTGGCCGGCCTCGGCGTCGTACTCGCCGTTGCCGTTGATGTCGATGCCGTGGGCGACGACGACCATCTCGGACAGGGCGTCGGCGACGTCCTCGCTCACCTCGAGGTCGCGGAGGTACGTGTAGGTGCCGTCCTCGTCGGCGACGGGGAAGCGCTCGACGGCCAGGGCGGAGTCGGGCGAGGTGTCGCCCTCGGTCGTCAGGCTGACGTTGATGCCGTCGTAGAAGGGCTGGCCCTCGGCGGTCGTGATGAAGCCGTCACCGTCGGTGTCGGCGTCGGCCGGCGGGCAGACGTTCTCCATGCTGCCGTCGGTCACGCCGTGCAGGTGCTGGGCGTGGGGCAGGCCCGGGGCGAAGCCGGAGCCCTCGATGCCGACCATCGCGGAGGTGCCCTCGAGGACGACCGTGGCCGCCCCGGCGGCACCGGAGTCGTTCAGACCGGAGAGGAAGGCCTGGTGGGCCATGGCGTCGGACTCGGCCAGCTCACCGCAGGCGGCGGGGATGGTGGCCTCGAGCGGCAGGGAGGGGTCGATGCTGGACTGGCCGGCCTCGGCGTCGTACTCGCCGTTGCCGTTGATGTCGATGCCGTGCACGACCACGACCAGCTGGTCGAGGGCGTCGGCGACGTCGCCGGGCACGGCGATGCTGCGGACGTACTCATAAGCGTCGCCGTCGGGGGACGGGAACCGCTCCACGGCGAGGCCGCTGTCGGCGGAGGTGTCGCCGCTGGTGGTCAGCGATGCCTGGATGCCGCCGTAGGACTCCGCACCCTCGGCGGTGGAGACGAACCCGTCGCCGTCGGCGTCGGCGTCGCCGGTCGGGCAGATGGCGTCGAGGCCCGGGTTCCCGGCGTCATCCGGCGCGCCGTGGAGGTGCTGGGCGTGGGGCAGGGCGGGGGCGACGCCGGCCACGTCGGCGAGGATGGTGACGACGTCACCGTCGCGGACGACGGTGGCCTCGCCCGAGACGCCGGAGTCGTTCAGCTCGGCGAGCTCGACGTGGCGGACCTCGAGGCCGTCGTCCTCGGCACCTCCGTCGGTCTGGGCGCCGACGGTCGTCACGCCGAACGTGGCGACGATCAGGGCCAGGAGGCTGGCGGTGGACAGGATTCGTGCTCTCACGAGAACTCCGATGGAGGTTGGGTACGGGGTTCCGTTCGGACCCACCCCGTCCACCGGTTTGGTCTGGTCGCCGGTCGACCTGTCGCCAGGTGGCTGCTGTCCTGGACCTGCCCTCTAGACGAGCGGGTCGACGTCGACCCGGGCGATTGCGCCCTCGGAGATCGTGAAGACCGCCCGCACCTCCACGTCGTGGGCGGCGGCGACCCGACCGTGCTCGTCGGTGATGGTGAACCGACGGGTCATCCGGCAGTCCACGCGCGTGCCGTCCTGGGTCGCCCGCCGCAGGATCGTCGTGGGCCGGGCGTCGCCGACGACGCTGTCGAACATGCCGGCCAGCTCGACGCGGCCCTGCGCGGTCCCGCCGTCGGAGCGGAACACCGCGTCGGCCGTGAAGGTGTCGAGGACGTCCTGCAGGTCGCCGTGGTTCAGCGCCGCGACGTGCGCCTCGACCGCCTGCCGTTCCTCGCTCACCATGATCGCCCCCGCAGCCTAGTGCCCGCTCCCGCGGCGCGCGCCCCCTCCCCCGCCCGCGGGGTCGCGCTGGGTATCCTCTCCGCCACATGGAGGACCTGCTGAACGCCGTCGAGCTCGATCCCGTCGTGTCCACCATCGGGGTGGTCGTCGTGCTGCTGGGCCTCCGGATGGTGTTCGCCGCGGCGAAGACGGCCATCAAGCTGGTGTTCCTCGCGGTGATCCTGATCGGCGCGTACCTCTTCCTGTACGGCGGCCAGGTCAGCTGACGACGGCCGGCTCCGGCCGCCTGGACGCGGGTAGCCTGGGCCTGCGATGGACCTTGACGACCTGCTCGAGGACCTGCTGGAGGACGCCGGCAAGGCCGCCCGGCGCGGTGCGCGCCGCGTGCAGGCCGGCGCCGCCGGGGCGCGGCGGACGGTGCGGCGGGGGGTGCGGGCCGTGGGCGGGGTCAGCGCCGCGGCCCTGCTCGCCATCGCGATCGCGCTGTTCGCGACCGGCAACGCCGTGCTGCAGGTCATCGCGGCGGTGGTGCTGGTCCCGGCCGTCGTCGCCGGCGGCGCCGCGCTGACCGCCCACGTCCTGGACCGCCGGGACCCGCGCACCGTCGCGGACCGCGCGCTGCGGCGTGGCGAGGCCCTACCCGCGACCACCCAGGCCGACCTGACCCAGGTACCGGTCGACGTGGCGGACGACTGGCGCCGGCTGCTGCAGGCCCGGGCGCTGGTCGCGGACCTGGGCCGCGACGGGTGGATCGCCGGGCCGTCGCAGCTCGAGATCGACGGCGAGGTCGCGCGGCTCCACCGCCTGCTGGTCGCCGAGCGCCGCACCACCGCCCTCGGCGGTCGTGCCTCCCCCGAGCTGCGCGGACAGGTGGGCGAGCTGGCGGACCTCCTCGTCGCGCTCGCCGACGACGCGGTGCAGCTGCAGGTCCAGGCGGGCGCCGAGCGCTCGACCGCACCGGCCACGCTGACCGACGCGCGCGATCACCTCCGGTCCCTCCGCGCCGCCCGGCGGGAGGTGGCGGACATCGACGACCAGGTCCGCGGTCGCGGCCAGGTCGGCGGGACCGCGTAGCTGCGGCCGCGGTCCCCCGTCGCCCGGCCAGGATGTGGACCTCAGCCACCCACGTGGCCGAACTGCACATCGGCACGCACCCGCCGCGAGCGCGCGCACATCGGCGCGCTCTCCGAGCGGGCCAGCCACCGCGCGGTCCCTCCGGCGTCAGGTCGGTCGGTGGAGCTGCCAGGCGCCCGGCTGGATGCGCCAGGTGAGGGAGGTGGGCAGGTCGAGCAGCTCGCCGTCGACGTTCCAGACCACCTCGTCGACGTCGTGCACCACCACGTCGACCTCCCGGCCGGTGGCGTGCAGGACGTCGTCGCGTCCGAGGTGCTCGCCGCGGACCAGCGCCGCGGTGGTGGCCGCCAGCTCGCGGCGGGTGTCGGCCAGCAGCAGGACGACGTCGAGCAGCCCGTCGGCGGGGTCGGCCACGGGGCAGATCGGGGTCCCGCCGCCCACCCGGCGGCCGTTGCAGACCGCGACGTAGGCCAGCCGGCGACGCTCGACGAGCGTGACGCCGTCGAGCACCACGGTCAGCTCGAGCGGCTCGAACTCGACGGCGGCCGCCACCGCCCCGGCCGGGTAGGCCAGCTTACCGAGCCGGGGCTTCAGGTCCGCCGCCGCCTCGGCGGCCTGCACGCCCACCCCCAGGTGCGCGGCGTTCATCGCGCAGACGCCGGGCCCGCTGATCAGGTCCGCCGGACCGGGGGTCCCGGCGGCCAGGGCCGCCGCGGCCGCGAGGTCGTCGTCGATCCCCAGCCCGCCGACGAAGTCGTTCCCCGTGCCGCCGGGCAGCAGCAGGTACGGCCAGCGCCGGTCGACGTCGGCGTTCACGACCCGGTGGATGGTCCCGTCCCCGCCGACGACGACCAGCACCGTGTCGTCGGGCGCCTCGGCCGCCACCCGCTCGACCACGTCGTCGCCCTCGAGCGGGATGACGTCCACCGCGCCGAGCTCGGCGAGGACGTCGAGGACGGCGCCGAGGGGCTCGTCGACGTCCACGGCCTCCTCACCCACGCTCCCGGCGGCGGGGTTGACCAGCACCGCGAAGCGCCGGCCCGGGCCGCTGGGCGGGGCGGCGGTCAAGCGGACTGGGTCGGGATCTGGATCCCCTCGGAGGGCTGCACGATGACGAAGCCCTGGCCCTGGAAGGCGACCTGGACGAGCTCGCCGGAGCCGCGGCCGATCAGGGCGCTGGCCTTGAAGCTCGACGCGATCGACGTCTGCAGGTTGGCCGACCAGGCGACGACGGCCTGGGTGTCGGCGAAGGTCGGGGCCTCCGCGGTGTTGAGCACCACCGGCGGCCCGTCGGTCGTGATCGCCACCCAGCCGGTGCCCCGCAGCGTGGTGTTGAACAGCCCGCCGGTGGCGATCGAGCCGCCCTTGACCCGCTCGATGTTCCAGTCGAGGCCCGCGGAGAAGCCCAGCACGTTCTTGCCGCTGATCGACAGCCCGGCGTTGGACAGCTGCAGCAGGTGCACGTCAGCGGCGGTGTCGGCGAGGAACACGTCACCCTGCCCGGCGACCCGCATGAGGGGCACGCCCTCACCGGTGAGCGCCTTCTTGATGAACCGCGACGCCCCGCCGCCCTCGTAGGCGAAGTCGACGTTGCCCTGGTAGGCGACCATCGCGCCCTGGCGGGCCATGAACGGCTCGCCCAGGCGCACGCGGAGCATCTTCGAGTTCTGGTTCGCGATCGGGGTGGCCTCCTTCTCGGAGAACCGCCCGTCGACCAGGTCGCCGGTGATGCCCTCGAAGCCGGTGCCGCCGCCGTGGGCCTGCGGCTGGGCGACCGGCTGGACCGCGGGTGAGGGATCCGACGGCGCCGTCGCGGCGGGGGCACCCGCGCCCGCATCACCCTGCCCCATCGGCACGACGCCGACCTGGCCCTGGTGGGCCACCTGGTCGGTCCAGCCCTCCCCGTCCCACCAGCGGTACTCGTACCGGCCCTCGGGATCTGGACGCCACTCTCCGCTCATCACGAGCCTCCTGGTCGACAGCTGCACGGCTCCGACACGCGATCCTGGCAGGCCGGGGCCGCGCCTGTCCACGGGAGCCCCTGGCCGGTCGGGACGGCGTCAGGCCGTCAGGGTCCGTGCGACCGCGTCGACCAGGCCGTCGACGTCGTGGGGGTCGGCCTCCGCCGCGACGGCGAGACCGAGCTCCTCACACGTCGCGGTCGTCACCGGCCCGATGGAGACGATCGCGATGTCGGGGTGGGGGCGCGAGCCGAGCAGGTCGACGAGGTTGCGGGCGGTGGATGACGACCCCAGGGCCACGGCGTCGAACCCGCCGTCGAGCAGCCGCCGCGCGACCTCCCGGTCGAGCCCGGCAGCCGGGACGGTCTTGTAGGCGACCACCCCGGCGTGGGCGACGCCGGCCGAGTCGAGCACCTGGTCCAGCTTCTCGCTCGCGATGTCCGCGCGGGGCAGCAGGACCGGCAGGTCGGGGTCGTCGGCCACCTCGGCGAGGGCGAGCCCGAGACCGCGGGTCGTGTAGGTGTCCGGCACCAGGTCGGGTCGCAGGCCGGCGTCGGCGAGCGCTCGGGCGGTGCCCGCGCCGATGCACGCGATCTGGGTCTGGGCGAACCAGCGGGCGTCGCCGCCCTCCGCGGCGATGGCGTCGACGACCGCGCGGACCCCGTTGGGGGAGGTGAACACAACCCACGAGTAGCGACCGGCCCGCAGCCACTCGACGCTCCGGCGGAGCTCCTCGGGGTCGTCGGTCGGCTCGATCGCGATGGTCGGGGCCTCCACCGGGTCCGCGCCCAGCGCCCGGAGGCGGCGGGACAGCTCGCTGGCCTGCTGGCGGGTGCGGGGCACGAGCACCGAGCGGCCGTGGAGGGGACGGGTGTCGAACCAGGCGAGCTCGTCCGCGAGGGCCGCCACCTGCCCGACGACGGTCACGGCCGGTGAGGAGAACCCGGTCTCGGCCACCTGCTCGGCGATGTCCGCGAGGGTGCCGACCAGCCGCTCCTGGTGGGGGGTGGTCCCCCAGCGCACCATGGCGACGGGCGTGTCGGCGGGCCGTCCGGCGGCGATGAGCGCCGCGGTGATCCGGTCGATCCGGCCGACCCCCATCAGGAAGACGAGGGTGCCGGGGAACGCCGCCAGCGCGTCGTAGTCGACCTGGGTGTCGTCCTTGGTGGGATCCTCGTGGCCGGTGACGACCGCGAAGGCGGGGGCGAGGCCGCGGTGGGTCACGGGCACGCCCGCGTAGGCGGGGGCGGCGATGGCCGATGTCACGCCCGGGACGATGTCGAAGGGGACCCCGGCGGCGACGCAGGCCTGCGCCTCCTCCGACCCCCGGCCGAAGACGAACGGGTCGCCGCCCTTCAGCCGGACCACCGCGTCGCCGGCCCGGGCGCGGTCGACCAGCAGCGCGTTGATCTCGTCCTGGCTGAGGGCGTGGCGGTCCGGCATCTTCCCGACGTACAGCTGGTCGGCGTCGGGCCGGCACAGCGACAGCGCGGCGGCGGGGGCGAGCCGGTCGTAGGCGACCACGTCCGCCGTCGCCACCAGCACCGCGGCGCGCGTGGTCAGCAGCCCCACGTCGCCGGGCCCGCTGCCGACCAGGTGGACGGTGCCGGGCTGGGCCGGCGCCCCGCCCAGGGCCGCCAGGTCCATGTCCGGGGCGACGATGTCGTCGCGGTCTCTGTCGTCCTCAGGCACCGAGCGCCTCCCTCATCTCCTCGGCCAGCGTCCGTCCGATCTCGATCCCCTGGTCGAACCCCCCGGCGATCGAGCTGCGCAGGACGCGCCGCGCGGTCGGGTCGCCCAGCATGCCGAGGAGCTCGAGGCCGCCCAGCCCGGTGAGGGTGCACAGCGCGCCGACGGGGGTGGTGCACCCGGCGCCGAGCGTGGCCAGGAACGACCGCTCGGCCTCGACGGCCTTCCGGGTGGGGCGGTGGTCCACGGCCTCGAGCAGGCTGAGCGTCCGGGCGTCGTCGCGGCGGCACTCGATGGCGATCGCGCCCTGGGCGGGGGCCGGCACCATCTCGCCCGGCTCGAGCGGGACGGCCTTCAGCGGCAGCTCGAGCGCCCCCACCCCTCCCCGCTCCGGTGGCGTGTACAGGCGCTTCAGGCCCGCGAGTGCGACGACGACCGCGTCGTACTCGCCCTCGGCGACCTTCCGCAGCCGGGTGTCGAGGTTCCCGCGCAGCGGCAGGACCTGCAGGCCCGGCTTGACCCGCAGGAGCTGCAGCCGACGACGCTCGGACGAGGTCCCGACGATGGCGTTCGCGTCGAGCGAGGCGAACGTGCGCCCCTCACGGGTGACCAGCAGGTCGCGCGGATCCTCGCGGCCGGGGATCGCCGCGACGACGAGGTCCGGGTGCGGCTCGGACGGCAGGTCCTTGAAGGAGTGGACGGCGACGTGGCACTCGCCGTCGATCACGGACTGCCGGATGGTGTCGACGAACAGGCCCTTCACGTCGAAGGCGTCGATCCGCCGCTCCGGGTGGTCGTCGCCGGTCGAGGACATGGGGACCAGCTCGAAGGGCTTCTGCGTGCGCTCGCTGATCCGCACGCCGGTCTGGTGGGCCTGTGCGCGCGCGAGCGCGGACCGGCGGGTCGCGATGCGGATCACGGTCGCCGGGGGCCGTCCTCGGGGATCAGGTCGAAGAGGTGGCTGAGGGCGCGGACGAACCGCTCGCCGTCGGGGCTGTCGACCAGGCGCTTGAGGCGCACGGACGGCTCGTGCAGCAGGGTGTTGACGATCCCCTTCGTCACCGTCTCGACGGCGTCGCGCTGGGCCTCGTCGAGCGTCGACAGACGGTTGGCGAGCCGCTCGAGCTCGGCGGCGCGGATCTCCTCGGCGCGGCTGCGGAGCGCGGCGATCGTCGGGCCGGCCTGGACCCCGCGGCTCCAGGCGGCGAAGGACTCCGCCTCCTCGCTGACGATCGCACGGGCGCGGCGGACCGCGTCGCCCGTCGGACCGCGGGTCACGACCCGGCGCAGGCTGTCGATGTCGACGACCGTCACGCCGGGGATCTCCGCGGCGGCCGCTTCGACGTCGCGCGGGACCGCCAGGTCGACCAGGACCATCGGGCGGTCGGGCCGCACGGTCATCGCGTCCCGCACCGTGTCGGCGGTGATCACGGGTTGGCTCGCGTCGGTCGAGGTGACGACCAGGTCCGCGGTGGCCAGCACCAGCGGCAGGTCGTCGAGGTGGTGGGCGGTCCCGCCGATGCGGTCCGCCAGCCCCTCCGCCTTGGCGGCGGTCCGGTTGGTGACAAGGACGCGCGACGCCTCGTCGGCGACCCGCTGCCCGGCCATCCCGCCGATCTTGCCGGCCCCGACGAGCGCGACCACCGGCGTGGGGGTCGCCAGGTGCTGGCGACCGGTCGCGAGGGCGACGTCGACGCTCGTGGCGGCGCCGTCGGAGATCGCGGTCTCGGCGCGGGTGCGGCGGCCCACGCGGATGGCCTGGCGGAACACCCGGTGCAGCAGCGTCCCGACCGCGCCCTCGTCCACCGCGGTGCGGAAGGCCTGGCGCACCTGGGCGTGGATCTGGCGCTCGCCGACGACCATCGAGTCGAGGCCGCTCGCGACCGCGAAGAGGTGCTCGGCCGCATCGGTGTCGAACCGGTCGTAGGCGAGGTGCGCGAAGTCCTCGAGCGCCCAGCCGGTCCACTCCGCGAGGTGGTCGCGGAGGTCCGAGATCCCGCCGTGGTAGCGGCTGACGTTGGCGTAGATCTCGACCCGGTTGCAGGTCGAGATGATGGCCGCCTCGAGCACGTGGTCGCGCTGGAGGACCGAGGCGAGCGCCTTCGCGTGGAGGTCGGCCGGCACCGCAGCGGCGTCCAGCAGATCCACTGGTGCCGTGCGGTGGCTCAGGCCGAGGACGATGAGGGTCATGAGGTGGACGGCGAGGGTATCGGCGGGCCGTCGGGCACGCCAAACGCCGTTGGGACTGTGACCAAGGTGGAGGGGCCTATTCGAGGCCCAGCAGGCGGCTGATCGGGGCGACGGCGAAGAAGACGACGAACAGCGCGGCGACGACCCAGAGGAGGGGGTGCACCTCGCGCAGCCGGCCGGTGACAGCCTTGAGCAGCGCCCAGGTGATCACCCCGGCGCCGATCCCGACCGCGATCGAGTAGGTGAAGGGCATCAGGACGATGGTCAGGAACGCCGGGACGGCCACGGTCAGGTCGGTGAAGTCGATCTCCCGGACCGCGCCGAGCATCAGCACGCCGACGAGGACCAGCGCGGGCGCCGCGGCCTCGTAGGGCACCAGCGACACCAGCGGGCTGAGGAACGTGGTCAGCAGGAACAGCACGCCGGTCACCACGGCCGCGAGCCCGGTCCGCGCGCCGTCGGCGACCCCGGTCGCCGACTCGATGTAGGAGGTGTTGGACGAGACCGACGCCGCACCGCCGGCGGCCGCCGCGATCGAGTCGACGACGAGGATCCGCTTCGTCGCCGGCGGGTTGCCGCGCTCGTCGAGGAGGTCGGCCTCCGCGCCGATGGCGACCATCGTGCCGAGGGTGTCGAAGAAGTCGGTCAGCAGGAGGGTGAAGAGGAGGAGCACGACGGTCACGCCGCCGATCGAGCTGAACGACCCCAGCAGGGAGAACTGGCCCAGCAGGCCGAGGTCGGGCACGCGGGCGACCGCGTCGGGGATGGCGGGGACGTTGAGGCTCCAGCCGGTGGCGGCGAGCAGCTCGCCGTCTGCGCCGATCTGCGGGCCGATCTCGAAGGCGGTCTCGACGACCATCGCGAGGACAGCCGCCAGGGCCACGGCGATGAGGATCGCCCCGCGGACCTTGCGCGCCATCAGCACGAAGACGGCGACCAGGCCGACGACGAAGACGACCGTCGGCCAGCCGTCGAGCTCGCCGCCGATGCCCATCTGGAGGGGTGGGGCCGCGCCGGTGCCGCGGACGAACCCGGCGTCGACGAAGCCGATCAGGGCGATGAAGAGCCCGATCCCGGCGCTGATGGCCGCCTTCAGCTCGCGGGGGACCGCGGTGAAGACCGACTCGCGCAGCCCGGTCATGACCAGGACGAGGATGATGAGCCCCTCGAGGACCACGAGCCCCATCGCGTCGGCCCAGGTCGCGCCGGGCAGCACGGCGATGCCGAAGGCCACGAAGGCGTTCAGCCCCAGCCCGGTCGCGAGGGCCAGCGGGAAGTTGGCCACGAGCCCCATCAGGATGCTCATCACGCCGGCGACCAGCGCGGTGGCGGCGCTGACCGCGGCCAGGTCGGGCGCGTCGCCTCCCCCGAGGAACGCGCCGGTGCCGTCCTGCACGGTGCCGATGATCAGCGGGTTGAGCACGACGATGTAGGCCATCGTCACGAAGGTCACGACGCCGCCCCGGATCTCCCGGGTGACGGTCGAGCCGCGCGCGGAGATGGCGAACAGCCGCTCCAGGAGCGCGGGTGCCTGCCCCTCCGGCGGGGCGGTGGTGGACGGTGCCACGATTGGTCCTCCTCGAGGTGGGTGCGCGCGCATCCTCGCACCGGGGCGAGTCGGCGTGGCGTCACCCCGGTGACAGCCCGGTCACGCGCGCACCTTCAGGCGAGCAGCATCCGGCTGATGATGACCTTCTGGATCTCGGTGGTGCCGCCGCCGATGGTCGACAGCTTCGCGTCGCGCCAGGCCCGCTCGACGGGGAAGTCCTTGATGTAGCCCCACCCGCCGTGGATCTGGATCGCCGAGTCGGCGTTCTGCAGCGCCGCCTGGCCGATGTAGGCCTTCGCCATCGACGCCTCGATCTGGTGGTCGAGCCCCTGGTCCTTCTTCCACGCGCCGTACCGCAGCATCAGCCGGGCGGACTCGAGGTTGATCTTCATCTCGGCGAGCGTGTGCGCGATGGTCTGGAAGTGCGCGATCGGCTTGCCGAAGGCCTCCCGCTGCTTGGCGTAGGCGATGGCGTCCTCGAGGCCGCGCTGCATCCCCCCGACGGCCGACCCGAGCATGACGGTCCGCTCCCAGCTGAAGCACTCGAAGCCGATGGTCCACTGCGCGGTGCCGACGGCGCCGAGGCGCTGGGAGTCCGGGACGCGGACGTCGACCATGACCATCTCCGAGGTCGGGGACGAGCGGTTGCCGGACTTGTCGAGGACCTTCCCGACGGTCAGGCCCGGCGTGTCCCGGTCGAGGATGAACGCGGTCATGCCCCGCTGGCCGTCGACGTCGGTGCGCACCAGCACGGTGAAGACGTCGCAGATCGGCCCGTTGGTGATGAACGTCTTGGTGCCGTCGAGGACCCACTCGTCGCCGTCGCGGACCGCCTTCGAGGTGATGCCGGAGGTGTCCGACCCGTGGTCGGGCTCGGTGATGCCCCACGCGCCGATCCACTCGCCGCTCGCGAGCTTCGGCAGGTAGCGCCGCTTCTGCTCGTCGGTGCCCTGCAGCTCGATGGGCTTGGAGCCGATGACGAGGTGGGCGCCGAGGGACAGGCCGAGGCCGGCGTCGTGCCCGCCGTAGGCCAGCGCCTCGAGGGCGAGGCCGGTGTCGACGCACCCCCCGCCCATGCCGCCCCACTCCTCGCCGATGCACATGCCGGTCAGTCCCACCTCGGCGCAGGCGTCCCAGACGTCCCGGTCGAAGCGGCCCTCGCGGTCGCGCTCGCCGGCGCCGGGCTCGACGACGTCGCGCGCGAAGGCGGCGATCGTGTCGAACAGCTGCTGCTGCTCGTCGGAGAGCGCGAAGTCCATGCAACACCCCTCTGGTGGGACGATCCGGTCGGATGTGTCTCACGGAGTGTGGCCCACGAGGTCGTCGGCTGTCACATGCCCTGGTTCGCGTGATCCGGCGAACCCCGCTAGCTTAGGGTGTCCTTACCTACGTCCCCACCCCTCCCCTGGAGCCGACCTCGTGCGTCGCCCCCTCCCCATCCGCCGGCAGCGCGCCCGAACCGTCGCCGCGCTGGCCCTGCTGGCCGTGCTCGCGGGGGCGTGCAGCACGGTGGGCGGCGGCGACGAGGGCACCGTGCGGGTCTACTCAGGCCGGCACTACGACCTCGAGGTCGCGTTCGAGCAGTTCGCCGAGGAGACCGGCATCGGCGTCGAGTTCCTGTTCGGCTCCGACGCCGAGCTGCGCGAGCGGATCCTGGCCGAGGGGGAGGACACCGAGGCGGACGTCTACATGACCGTCGACGCCGGCAACCTCTACCTGGCGGCCGAGCAGGGCATCTTCCAGCCGCTCGCCTCCGACGTCCTCGACGAGGCCATCCCGGATGCGCTGTCCGACCCAGACGGGCTGTGGTACGGCCTGTCCCGGCGTGTCCGGACCTTCGTCCACCACCCCGATCGGGTCGAGCCGTCCGAGCTGTCCACCTACGCCGACCTCGCGGACCCGCGGTGGGAGGGGCGGCTCTGCATGCGCAACGCGGCGAACGTCTACACCCAGTCCCTCGTCGCCAGCCTGATCGCCAACGAGGGGTACGACCGAGCCCTCGAGATCGTCACCGGGTGGGTGGACAACGACGTCGAGATCCTCGGCTCGGACATCCTCGTGCTCGAGACGATCGCCCAGGGCGGCTGCGACGTCGGGATCACCAACCACTACTACCTGGCCCGGCTGCTGGATGAGGACCCGGACTTCCCGGTGCGCCTGGCGTTCGCCGACCAGGACGGTCGCGGGGTCCACGTGAACACCAGCGGGGCGGGGGTGACGCGGTACGCGGACGACCCCGAGCTGGCCCGGGAGCTGATCGAGTGGCTGGCCACCGACGGCCAGAGCGCCTTCGTGGACGCCAACCACGAGTACCCGGCCAACCCCGACGTCGAGCCCGAGCCGGTGATCGCCGAGGCCTTCGGTGACGACTTCACGGCCGACCCGCTCAGCGCCGCGGAGTACGGGTCGCTGAACGCCGACGCGATCCGGCTGATGGCCGAGGCGGGCTACGAGTAGGG
Organism: Euzebya sp.; assembly: GCF_964222135.1. NCBI lineage: Bacteria > Bacillati > Actinomycetota > Nitriliruptoria > Euzebyales > Euzebyaceae > Euzebya > Euzebya sp. The sequence continues at coordinate 4,906 of NZ_CAXQBR010000077.1, read as the reverse complement.
CCGTGCGCACCCTCGCCGACCGGCCGCCGGTCGTCCCCGACGGGCACGACCCCCTCGCCACGCCGCCACGCTGGCGGCGGTCCAGGCCCGGGCGCCGGTCCTCGGGTGGGCGGGCCTCGGGTGGGCGGTCCTGGCAGGCCCTGGTGCTCGGCGTCGCGGCGCTCGTCGTCCTGCCCGTGCTGGTCATCGTGGGCAGCGTCGCCGACCCCTCGACCGACGTGTGGCGCCAGCTGGCCGAGACCGGCCAGCTGGCGGAGATGGCGACCGACACCGCAGGGCTGCTCCTCATGGTGGGCGCCGGGACCCTCGTGCTCGGCGCCGGTCTGGCGTGGCTGACGTTCGCCCACACCTTCCCAGGGAGCCGGCTGCTCGGCTGGCTGCTGGTCCTGCCCCTCGCCATGCCCGGCTACGTCCTGGGCTTCGTGACCCTGAGCGTGTTCGGCTTCACCGGCCCGCTGCAGGGCGGTCTCCGCGCGGTGTTCGGCGCGGAGGTGGCCGTGCCGGACCTGCGGTCGCTGTGGGGCGCGTCGCTGGTGCTGACCCTGACGCTGTACCCGTACGTCTACCTGCTGGCGCGCGCGGCCCTCCGGGAGCAGGCGGCCGCCGGCTACGAGGTCGCGCGGACCTTCGGCCACGGCCCGCTGGCCGCGGCCCGGCGGGTGGTGCTCCCCCTCGCCCGCCCGTCACTGGCCGCCGGCCTGACGCTGGTCGCGATGGAGGCGCTGACGGACTTCGCCACGGTCCAGTACTTCAACGTGAAGACGCTGACCGTCGGGGTCTACGAGGTCTGGAAGGGGATGTTCGACCGCGACGCCGCCAGCGAGCTCGCGGCCCTGGTCCTCGCGGTGGCCGTGGTGATCCTGGGTGTCGAGCGGCTGCTGCGGGGACGTCGGCGCTACGACCAGCCCGGCACCTCCCGGCGGATGGAGCCGACGCCGCTGCGGGGGTGGCGCGGGTGGACGGCCACGGGCGTGTGCGTTGCCGTGCTCGCCGTGGCCTTCGCCGCCCCGGTCGGCCAGCTCGTCGTGTGGGCGATCACCGACGCCGCCGGGGGCCCGGGGCTGTCCAGCCGGTACCTGGGCTACCTCGCCAACAGCGGCCTGCTGGCGGTGGCGGCGGCGGTGCTCGCGGTGGCCGCGGCCGCGGCGATCGTGAACGGCGCCCGGTTCGCGGGCACCCGGTCAGCCGACGCCGCGGCCCAGCTGAGCACCGTCGGGTACGCGCTGCCCGGCCCGGTCGTGGCGATCGGCGTGCTGCTGGTGCTCGCGGGGTTGGATCGAGCGCTCGACGCGGTCGGGCTCGGGGTGCCGGGGCTCGCGGTCACCGGATCGGTCCTCGGGCTGGTGTACGCCTACGCGGTGCGGTTCCTCGCGCTCGGCATCGGCAGCGTCGGCGCGTCGCTGTCGAAGGTGCCGGTCGACCTGACCGACTCCGCTCGGGTCCTGGGGGCCCCTCCGCGGCGGATCCTCCGGCGCATCCACCTGCCGCTGACGTCGAGCGGCCTCGTCGTGGCGCTGCTGCTGGTGGCGGTGGAGGCGCTGAAGGAGCTCCCCATCGTGCTGCTGCTGCGCCCGTTCGGGTTCGACACGCTGAGCGTCTGGGTGTGGCAGCTCGCGTCGGACAGCCGCTGGGAGTCCGCCGCGCTGCCCGCACTGACCATCGTCGTCGTGTCGCTGGTGCCGGTGGCGCTGCTGTTCCGCCGCCTGGTCCCCCACCCCGGGCAGGAGGACGCCGCCGACCTGGAGGTGTTCACGTGAGCGGAGCCCCGGCCCTCGAGGTCCTCGGGCTGGCCAAGCGCTACGGCGACACCCACGCCGTCGACGGCGTGGACCTCTCCCTCGCCGACGGCGAGGTGCTGTCGCTGGTGGGCCCGAGCGGGTGCGGCAAGTCCACGATGATCCGCCTCATCACAGGGCTGGTGACGCCTGACGCCGGCCTGGTGGTGCTCGGCGGGCAGGAGGTCTTCGGCCCGCGGACGTCCGTGCCCCCCGAGCGCCGGCGGATCGGCGTGGTCTTCCAGGACCACTCGCTGTTCCCCCACCTCGACGTCGAGGCCAACATCGCCTTCGGCCTGCACGGCTGGCCGGCGGCGCGGCGGCGGGCGCGGGTCGCCGAGGTGCTCGAGCTGGTCGACCTGCCCGGGATGGAGGGGCGGGTCCCCCACGAGCTCTCCGGGGGCGAGCGGCAGCGGGTCGGCCTGGCCCGGGCGCTCGCGCCGGAGCCGGCGGTCATCTGCCTGGACGAGCCCTTCGCCAGCCTCGACCCCGCGCTGCGCCAGCGGATCCGCACCGACACCCTCCGCATCCTGGCCGAGGCCGGCGCCGCCGCGCTGCTCGTCACCCACGACCAGGTGGAGGCGATGGCGATGGGCGACCGGGTGGCGGTCATGGCGTCGGGCCGGATCCGCCAGGTCGACGTGCCCGAGCGGGTCTACACCCAGCCGACGAGCCGCTTCGTCGCGGCCTTCCTGGGCGAGGCGGACTTCCTGCCCGCCGAGCTGCGTGAGGGTGGGCTGATGACCGAGGTCGGCCCCTGCCCCCTGCCGGAGGGCGAGGTGGACGACACCGTCGCCGGCGAGGTCATGGTCCGGCCCCACGAGGTGGGCCTGGTCCCGGACCCCGCCAGCGGGGACGTGGTGGCGGCCGCTGAGTTCCAGGGCGGCCACATCCTCTACGAGGTGCGGCTCGAGTCCGGCCGGCGGCTGCGCGCCCTCCTGCCCCACACCACCAGGTTGGACGTCGGCACCCCGGTCGGCGTCCGGCTCAGCCACGGGCACCCGCCGGCGGTGCTCCCGCCGGACAGGGGGTAGGCGGGCGGACGCGGGCGCGGGCCGGCGGGGCCAGCGCACGCACCGGTCCGGGTGCACCTCCCGCCCGAGGAGCCGGCCACCGCACCCACGGGCCAGCGCACCCATCTGGTCCGGGCGCACCCATCGCCCGGGTGCACCTCCCGCCCGAGGAGCCGGCTACCGCACCCACGGGCCAGCGCACCCACCGGTCCGGGTGCACCTCCCGCTCGAGGAGCCGGCCAGCGCACCCACCGGTCCGGGCGCGCCCCACGGAGCCGCCCAGCTGGCGGTGACTCAGCCGGTGAAGCCGAAGCCGGGTGATTCGCCGGCGAAGCGGGCGCGGACGCGGGCATCGGTCTCCACCACCCGCTCGTGGGTCTCGGCGATCGAATCGGCCAGCCGCTGAGCCAGGGCGGGGTCGCCGGTCGCGAGGATCCGGATGGCCAGCAGCCCGGCGTTCCGCGCGCCCCCGATGGCGACGGTGGCGACCGGCACGCCCTTCGGCATCTGGGCGATGGAGAGGATCGCGTCGACGCCCTGCAGGTGCCCGACGGGGACCGGGACGCCGATCACCGGCAGCACCGTGTACGCCGCGAGCATGCCGGGCAGGTGCGCCGCCCCTCCCGCGCCGGCGATGAGCACCTTCACCCCCCGACCCGCCGCTTCGGTGCCGTAGGCCGCCATCACGTCGGGGGTCCGGTGGGCGGAGATGATCCGCACCTCGTGGGGGACGTCGAAGTCGTCGAGGACCTCGACGGCCGCCTCCATGACCGCCAGGTCGGAGTCCGACCCCATCGCCACGCCGACCAGGGGGGTGTCGTTCACGGCTGCTCGCCCTCCAGCACCGCCGCGGCGCGGCGCGCGGCCGCGGCGGTCTCGTCGTGGTCGGTCCCCACCGCGGTCACGTGCCCGATCTTCCGGCCAGGCCGCGGGGACTTGTCGTACAGGTGGATCTTGACGGCCGGGTCGACGAGGTGCACGCGGTCGCGGGGGTCTCCCGCGGTGCCGACGACGTTCACCATCACGCTGGCGGTCGCCCGCGGCGTCACCGGGCCGAGGGGCCAGCCCAGCACGGCGCGGGCGTGGTTCTCGAACTGGCTCGTCGCGCACCCGTCGATCGTGTGGTGGCCGGAGTTGTGCGGGCGGGGCGCGATCTCGTTGACGACGAGCCGCTGGGTGCCGTCCGGGGCGGCGACGACGAACAGCTCGATGGCGAGCACCCCGACGGCGCCGACGAGGTCGGCCACCTCACGGCCGAGGTCGCCCGCCTCGGCGGCCAGGATGGGCGGCAGGTGGCCGGCGACGGCGTGGACCTCGCGGCACATGCCGTCGACCTGCACCGACCGGACCGGGTCGTAGACCACCCGAGACCCGTCGGCGGAGGTGACGACCAGCACGGCCAGCTCGGCCTGCAGGTCCAGGTGGGCCTCGACGAGCACGCCCCGGCCGGCGCTGGCCTCCACCATGTCCCGCGCCTCCGCCGGCGAGCCGGCGATCGCGACCCCTCGCCCGTCGTACCCGCCGTGCGGGGCCTTCAGGACCACCGGCCAGCCGTGCGTCGCGGCAAAGGCCTCCACGCCGGGCAGGTCGGCGACGACGTCGAACGCGGGGAGCGGAAGCCCCGCGGCGAGGAACGCACGCCGCTGGTGGACCTTGTCGGCAAACGCGAGCGCCGGCGAGCCAGGTCGGACCACCACGCCGTCGGCCTCGAGGGCCCGTACGACGTCGAGGGGCACCAGCTCGTGGTCGAACGTCACCACGTCGACCTGCTCGGCCAGCCGGCGCAGCGCCGCCAGGTCGTCGTGGTCGCCGTCGACGACCTCGAACACCCCGCGGACCCCCTCGTCGGACGGTCCCGCCAGGACCCGGACGTCGACGCCGAGCCGCGCGGCGTCCAACGCGGTCATCCGGGCCAGCTGCCCGCCCCCCACGATCCCCAGTGCGGTGCTCATGGATGGGCAGGCTAGCCGCCGCGGCCGCAGCGCCGGCCTGCGGCACGCCGCACCGTCGCCGGCCCGGGCCATCCACACGTTCTCCGGCCGCCGGCCCGGGCCATCCGCACGTTCTCCGGCCGCCGGCCCGGGCCATCCGCCCGTGCTCCGGCCGCCGGCCCGGGCC
>NZ_CAXQBR010000076.1 GCF_964222135.1 Euzebya sp. | reverse complement strand
CACCACCCGCTCCGGAGGGCGTGCTGTAGCGGCGCGACGAGCCGTGTGACCAGCACAACTCCGACCAGCACGAGGTAGGGCGCGCCGCCGAGGGCGCGGGCACGTCCCGACGTGGGGGCCGCCACGTCGTCGACGGGGCGGGCGAGGGACCCGGCCGGGGTGCCGGGGGCGGGTGCGCCCGCGGGCGCGGCGGTGGGGACGGGGACCAGGCCGCGGCGACGGCCGACGACGAGCACCGCGATCAGGAGGCCGCCGCCGACGAGGGCGCCGCCGAGGGTGGGGAGCTCGGGACCCACGGCCAGGGCCAGCCCGGCATAGGGGAGGAGGAAGCCGGCCGCGGCGACGGCGGTCAGCATCGCGACCGTGCGGCGTGGCGCGAGCCCCTCCCACCCCTCCGCGGTGGCCATGCGGGTGACGAGCCAGACGACGACCAGGAGGGGGAGCCAGCCGAGGAGGGCGTGGTAGGTCCCAGCCGCCCGGGACAGCTCGAGCCCGGACAGGCCGGTGGCGGTGATCTGGGGCAGCACCGGTGTGCCGACCGCGCCGAAGGACACCCCGACGGAGTGGCCGATCAGCGCGGCGGTGACCGCGGCGACGCGGGAGAAGCCCGCCGAGACGAGGAAGGGGGCGGCGAGTGCGACCGACGCGCCGAACCCGGCGGCGCCCTCCATGAACAGCGCGAAGGTCCAGGCCACCAGCAGGGCGGTCACCCGGGGATCGCGGGACAGCCGGGCGAGGGCGCCGCGCAGGACCTCCGTCCCGCCGGTGCGCAGTTGCAGGTTGTGGATCGCGAGGGCCGGGACGACGATCCACAGGATCACCACGGCGGTGAAGACCGCCTCGAGGAGGGCCCCGCCGACCGCGCCGGCCACCCCCACGTCGGGGAGGACGTCCGTGCCGAGCCCGAACGTGGTCACGGCCAGGACCAGGGTGATGGCCAGCCCGACCAGGCCCGCCCGTGCGGCGGTCCAGCGGACGGCGACCATCGCGACGAGCACGACGAGGATCGGCAGGGCGGCGGCGAGGACGTCCACGGGCGCCAAGGGTCGCGGGTGGCCCGGTGGGGGGCAAGCAGCCAGCGCGAACGGGGTCTGGCCGGGCAGCGAGGTAGGTCACGATCGGGGCCTGCCTCGCCTCACGGCGAAGTAGGCCCCGATCGCGCCGAACGTCGGCGTCAGGCGGCGACGAAGCTCTGGAGGATCCGGTCGAGGGCCTCCACGTCGCGCTCGCCGAGCAGCTGGACCTGGACCTCGATGAGGGGTCCGGTGCCGTCGTGGGCGCGCGCGGCGACGATGACGTAGGCGGTCTCGGTGCCGCCGCAGTTCGAGTAGGTGTCGAAGGACCCGGTGTAGAGGGGGTCGGCGTAGGGCTGTCGGGGGAGTGGGGTGCAAGACGACGTGAAGCCGCCGGCTTCGCCGTCGAGGACCTCCTCGACGCTCCGGTCGACGTCACCGGCGGTGACGGCGACGCCAGGCACGTCCCACCCGGCGGCGAACGCCGCGAGGTCGGTGCTGGCGCGGATGTCGGAGATCGTCGTGTCCTCGAAGTCGATCGGGGCGCCGTCGACGTCGGTCCACTCCGCGGGGATCTCCACGGTGATGCGGCCGGTGTCGTCGGTGACGGTCGTGTACTCGGTGTAGGGCGCACCGCCGGGGGCGGTCATCGGGACCTCGGAGGAGAAGATCGTCTGGTCCTGCGCCGGCGCCGGTGGGGCGGCCGGCTGGGTGGGCTCGGCGGTGGCGGTCACCGCCGGCTCCTCGGTCGCCGCGGGCTCCTCGGTGGGCTCCTCGTCGTCGTCCTCCGTCGCCTCGTCCTGGCTGGGCTCGGGGTCGTCGGCCGACTCGTCGTCCGAGCCCTCGTCGTCGGAGCCCTCGTCGTCGGAGCCCTCCTGCGCGGTGTCGTCACCCTCGTCGCCGGCGTCCTCACCCCCGTCGCCGCCGCCGCAGGCGGTGGCGAGCAGGGCGAGGACCACCAGCAGCAGGACGAGCCGGGCGGTGCGGCCCCGCAGGGCGTCGTGGCGGATCGTCACGAGACCACGACCTCGGCGACCATGCCCTCCGCGGCGTGCGGCGGGGCGTCGGACTCGGTGGGGCCGGTGCCGCTGAGGATGGCCTCGGGGTCGGCGCCGACGGGGAGGAAGCACACGACGGCGTAGCGGCCCGGCTCGGTGACGACGCCGTCGCCGACGAAGACCTGGCCCTCCTCACCCGGGGCGGCGACGCTGACGAGCGCCGGCTCCTCGGTGGGCTCGAACCCCTCGATCAGCTCGGTGACCGGGCGGTCCTCGTCGTCGGGGAGGCGGACGAGCACCAGCTCGTGGGCCTCGACGTCCGAGCCGTTGGTGAAGGTGACCATGGTGCCGGCCGCGATCTCCGCGGGCAGGCCCTCGAAGGCGTAGTCGACGCCGGTGACGGTGATGGACGCGGCGGACTCGGTGGCCACGCTGGCCGCGGGGGCGGTGTCGGTGGTCTCGGCGGCGTCGTCGCTGCAGGCCGTGGCGAGTACGAGCAGTGCGGCGATCGCCAGCGCGGTGATCCTGCGGTGCATGGGGTTGCTCCTGTGGGGTTGGTGGTGGTGTCGGACCGCGGGGGGTCGCCGTGACGTCCGACGGGCTGGGACGGTAGGTGGGGTCCGCGGCCACCGAGACCGCTCAGGACCCGGTGCAGCGGCCGTGCAGCGGCCGTGCAACACCGCTGCAACCAGCGGGGTCAGCCCGTGGGTGCGAAGAGCTGGTCGAGGGCCGCGAGGACGGCGCCGCCACCCCCCACGCACGCCACGGCCACCGGTGCCCCGTCGTACGTCCACACCCCGGCGGCACCGGTGCGCCCCGCCGGTCCGTGCCGGCTGACCGCACCGGTCTGGACGAGCGCACCCCACTGGGAGGTGCCGGTGATCCGGACCAGGTCGGCGGGGGTGGTCTCCCACCGCTCCACCCCGGGGTCGGCGGCCACGTCGGCGGCGAACAGCTCCACCTGGGACGCCGGACCCGTATCGCGCATCGCGAGCGGGTCGGTGACCTCGCGGCGGACCGCCTCGACGACGGTCAGCCCGCTCGACGCGTTCAGCACCCGGCCGAGGACCTCGACCACGGCCGCGCGGCGCTCCGGGGGGCCTGCGCCCAGGCGGTCGACCAGGTCCTGGACTGTGTCGGTGGCCTCGACCCCGGCGGGGAGCGAGCTGGCTGGGACGCACTCGCCCACCGTCGTGCCGGGCGACAGCAGGCCCTGGGCGATGAGGCCGTCCACGGCGGCGACGACCAGCAGCCCGACCACGTCCGCACCGACCGGCCGTGGTGTCGTCGCCGCCCGCGCCGTCACCTCCTGCCCGCCGACGGTCACTACCACCCCCGCCCCCTCCTCGGGTGGCACGGCGGCCAGCGCGGCGCGCACCGCGTCGACGAGGGGGGTGGCGAGGTCGGTCACGGCGCGGGGTCTCCTGGTGCGGGCGCCCCGGGCGGGACGCGGGTCTGGTGTGGTGGGGGCACTGTCGGGCACCGGCGTGCTGCCCGCGGCGGGTTCGGCGGCGGGCAACCCGTCTGCAACGCCGGTGCAACCACGAACGCCGACGACCGCACTGGTCGCGCGGGGGAGGGAGGCGTACAGTGGCCGGCGCGCCGCGTTCCCGCAGCGCTGCCGGCGGGTCCGTCGGCATGGGGTCGGGGTCCTCAGGGCCCGTCGTGTGGAGCAGCCCGCGTGACCGCAACTTCTGAGGTGGAGAGCCCGTCCGCGGATCTCCGGATCGGCCTCCTCGGGCCGGTCACCGCCACCCGGGGTGGCGCGCCCCTCCCCCTCGGCAGCCGCCTGCAGCGCGGGGTGCTGGCCGTCCTCGCGACGACTCCGGGCGCCGTGCTGACCTCGGCACGCCTGCACGAGGCGCTGTGGGGTGACCACCCGCCCGCAACGGCCGCGGGGACGCTGCGCGCCTACCTCTCCCGCCTCCGCACCGCGCTCGGCGCCGCTGCCCTGCCGCGGGTCGACGGCGGCTACCGGCTGGCCGTCGCACCCGACGCGGTCGACGCGACCGCGTTCGGGGACGCGGTCGGGCGCGCTCGCGAGCAGATCACGACCGACCCGGCCGGGGCCGGGGCGGTGCTCGCCGACGCGCTCGCCCTGTGGCGCGGCGACGCGCTGGCCGACCTCGCCGACCTGCCGTTCGCCGTCGCCGCCGGCGCGCGGTTGACGGCGCAACGGCGACAGGCGGAGTGCCTGCTGTGGCGGATCCGGCTGGGCCAGGGCGAGCACCACGCCGTCCTCGACGAGCTGGTCGCCGCCGCGGACCGCGCACCCGACGACGAACCCGTCGCCGCGCTGACCATGGTGGCCCTGTACCGGGCCGGCCGGCAGGCCGACGCGCTGGACCGGTTCGCGGCCGTCCGCAGCCACCTGGTCGGGGTGCTCGGCATCGACCCGGGTCCCGAGCTCCGCAGGGTGCACGAGGCCGTCCTCTCCCAGGCGCCGTGGCTGCTGACCGGGGATCCGCTGGCGGACGGCGGGCTGCCACCCGGTGCGGTGGCCACATCCGCGACGGTCGACGGTGACCTCGCCGGCGGGGACGTCACCGCCCCGCACGTGGTGCCGCCGGAGTGGGCCGCCGCCGGCGCCGTCGCCGCCCCCTCCACCGCCGCGGTGCTGCGACCCGGCGGAAACCTGCCGACGCCCCTGACCAGCTTCGTCGGCCGTGCCGCCCAGCTCGAGGTCGTCGCGCGACTGCTCGGCACCGGGCGCCTCCTCACCCTCACCGGGGTGGGCGGCGTCGGCAAGACCCGCCTGGCGATCGAGGCCGTCCGGCGGGCCGGGTCCCACGGAGACGGGCCGTGGGTGGTCGAGCTGGCCGGCCTCACCGAGGCGGCGATGGTGCCGAACGCCATCGCCCAGGCCCTCGGCGTGGCGACGACCGACGAGCCCCTGGTCGCGCTGGTCGAGGCGCTGGCCGCCCGCAGCGCGGTGCTCGTGCTCGACAACTGCGCGCACGTCGTCGACGCCGCGGCGACGGCGACGGCGCACCTGCTGCGCGCCTGCCCGCAGCTGCGCATCGTGGCGACCAGCCGGGAACCGCTCGGCGTCCCCGGCGAGCAGATCCTGGTGATCCCGTCGCTGCCGTCCGGCTCCGGGGAGGTCGCGGGCGAGGCGGAGCTGCTCTTCGCCGACCGCGCCGCCCTGGCCGACCCCTCCTTCGAGCTGGACGACCGGACGCGCCCGCTGGTGGAGTCGATCTGCCGCGCCCTCGACGGCATCCCCCTCGCCATCGAGCTGGCCGCCGGCCGCCTGTCGGCGCTGTCGCTGCAGCAGGTGGTGGACCTGCTCGACGACCGGTTCGGGCTGCTCAGCGAGGGCAGCCGCGTGGCCGTGCCGCGCCACCGGACGCTCGCGAACGCCATCGGCTGGAGCTACGCGCTGCTCGACGAGGACGAGCGCGAGGCGATGCACGCCGCGGCCATCTTCTCCGGCGGGTTCAGCCTGGAGGCGCTGGCAGCCGTCGCCGGGACGCCGCTGACCCGGTCCGCCACGGTCCTCGCGTCGCTGGTGGACAAGTCGATGGTCACCACCCTCGACGCACGTGGCGAGCGGCGCTTCCGCGTCCTCGAGACGATCCGCCAGTACTGCCGCACCCGGATCGGCGAGGACGCGTGGGCGGCCCTGGCAGACCGGCACCTCGACTGGGCGATCTCGATCGCCCGCGAGATCGCCGGGCGGTACCTTGGCGACGACGCCCCCTGGAACCTCGCCGCCCTCGAACGCGACAACCTCCGGTCGGCCCTGGCCCACGCCGAGGCGACCGGCGACGTGGCCGCATCGATCCGGATCTGCGGCGACCTGTCGTGGTCGTGGTTCCGCCTGGGCCAGGTCGCCGAGGGCAACCGGTGGCTGACCCGCGCCCTCGAGGCCGTCACCGACGACGTCGACCGCGCCGAGCTGGCGCAGGCCTACGTCGGCATGTCCCTCGGGGCGTACCTCTCCGGTGACCTGCCGACCGCGCAGGACGCGATCCGCGGAGCGGTCGCCGCAGCCGAGGCGTCCGGCGACGTGGTCCTGTGGGCCCTGGCCGACGGGTACCTGGCGTACTTCGAGGGGGCGTTCGGGCGCGTCGACGTCGCAGACCAGCTGCTGGATGCGGCCGAGGCCCGTGCGGAGCTGCCCGAGTGGGTGCTCGCCGAGCTCGAGATGGTCCGCGGGCAGGTCCGTCGCGCCCAGGGGCGGGTGGACGAGGCGCTGGCGACCCTCGAGCGGTCGCGCGAGCGGGCCGAGCGCTGGAAGCACGGCTACATCCACGGCTCCTCGGGGTGGATCATGGCCAAGACCCTGCTCGACGTCGGCCGTGCCGCCGAGGCCGGGCCGCTGCTGGCGGACACGATCCGGCGTCTGGCCACCCAGGGCGATCGCTCCTCCACCATCGCCGGCCTCCACACGATGGCCGGCATCGCCGGGCAGCTCGGCCGTCTCTACGAGGGGGCGGTGCTGCTCGGCGCGGTCGACTCCCTCGGCGCCCGGATGGGCTTCCACCCCGCCCGGATGGACCCGATCGACGGGCCGCGCCACCGCGCGCTCATCGCCGACGGGTTGCCCGCGCCGGTGCTCGACCGCGCGAAGGCGGAGGGGGCCGAGCTGAGCTACCGGGAGGCGATCGGCCTGGCGGTGACCGTCGGCGAGACCCCCGGACGGGTGGCCACCGCCGCGGCCCGCACGCGCTGAGCCGACAGGGGCGTGCGGCGCGGGGTGCATGATGGCGGCGTGGCCCGCCGCTCCGACCTGCACGCCCTCGCCGTGACCCGACCCGGCCTCGAGGCGCTGTGCGCCGACGAGCTCGCCGAGCTCGGCGGGTCGCCGGGGACCCCGGGGCCGGGCATCGTCGGGTTCACCGCCCCGCCCCGCGGGGTGTACGCGGCCGCGCGGTGGTCGCGGACGGCCACCCGGATCCTGGTCGTCGCCGACCGGTTCCGCGCGCGGACCTTCGCCCAGCTCGAGCACGGGCTCGCGGCCGTCGCGTGGGCGGCGTGGGTGCCGGTCGGCGCCACCGTCGAGGTCCGCGCCCGCAGCGAGCGCGCCCGGCTGTACCACACCGGCGCGATCGCCCAGCGGGTGGAGGCGGCGGTCGCCGACGCGGTCGGTGGAGCGGTCGGCGCGGGCGAGGGCCCCGACGAGCGGGTCGACGTGCGGATCGACGTGCGGATCGCCGACGACCTGGCCACGGTCCGCGTCGACGCGGTCGGCGAGTCCCTCGACCGGCGCGGCTGGCGGCGCGACACCGCGAAGGCGCCGCTGCCGCCGACAGTCGCCGCGGCGGCCCTCCGGACGATCGGCTGGGACGGCACCGCACCGCTGCTGGACCCGCTGTGCGGATCCGGGACCATCCCGATCGAGGCGGTCCTGATCGCGACCGGTCGCCCGCCGACGGCCGGCCGGCCCCTCGCCCTCGAGGCCTGGCCGTCGTTCGCACCGGGGACGTGGGCGTCGACCGCCGTGACCCCGGTCCCGCCGCCCCCCGACCCGGCGGGGATCTGGGCGAGCGACCGCGACGTCGGCGCGGTCGCCGCGACCGTGGAGAACGCCGGCCGCGCAGGGGTCGGCGGCGGGGTGGTCGTGGCCGAGGCGAGCCTGTCGGACTCCCCCGCGACCCTCCCCCACGGACTGCCGCACGGGTGGATCGTCACCAACCCGCCGTGGGGCCGCCGGATCGACGGGGCTGGCGACCTGCGGGACCTCTACGCCGCCCTCGGTCACCTGGCGGGCCGCCTCGGCTGGCGCCTGGCGGTCCTCACCGCGTCCGACGCGCTGGCCGGCCAGATCCGCCCGGCCCTCACCCGCCGCTGGCAGACCCGGATCGCCGGGGAGGACGTCACCCTCTGGGCCTCCCCCGGCTGACGTGCACGATGGCGCGGGCTGGGGTATGCAGTGGGGTCGTGATCACGCTGCTGTCCCCCGCGAAGTCCCTCGACTACGAATCGCCGCTGCCGACGCGGAAGCGGTCCGAGCCGCGCATGCTCGACGAGGCCGAGCGGCTGATCGCGGTGATGCGGCAGAAGACCCCGGACGAGGTGGCGGAGCTGATGGGCATCTCCGACGAGCTCGCCGCCCTGAACGTGCAGCGCTACCAGGACTTCACGACCCCGTTCACGCCGCGGAACGCCCGCCCGGCGGTCCTCGCCTTCACCGGTGACGTCTACCAGGGCATGGACCCGCGGGGCCGCTTCGACGAGCGGGACCACACCGAGGCGCAGAAGACGGTCCGGATCCTCTCCGGGCTCTACGGGGTCCTCCGCCCCCTCGACCTGATGCAGCCGTACCGGCTCGAGATGGGCACCAAGCTGCGGACCGACCGCGGGGACACCCTGTACGACTTCTGGGGGGAGCGGATCACCGACGCGCTGAACGCCGACCTGGCCGAGTCCCCCGGCCCCGACGTGGTGGTCAACCTCGCGTCCAACGAGTACTTCACCGCGGTCCGGCCCGACCGGTTGGAGGGGCGGGTCATCAGCCCGCGGTTCCTCGACCGCGGGACGGACGGCTCGTACCGGATCGTGTCGTTCTTCGCCAAGCGGGCACGTGGCGAGATGGCGGCGTGGTTGGTGGTCAACCGGGCCCGGACCATCAAGGCGATCCGCGAGTTCGACGGGGCCGGCTACCGCTACGACCGGGAGCGGTCCACCCCGGAGGAGCCGGTCTTCCTGCGCGACCGGGCACCGGCTGCCGGCTGACGGCTGACGGCTGACGGCAGCCCGCCGCCCGTGCGCTCGGCCTCCACCGACCTCGGCACCGCCGAGCGGTACGCCACGTTCGCCGACCACGAGGCGGCGGGGCGCTCGGCGGTCTACGAGGGGTGGGCCCGGGGGATCGCCCACGACGGGGCGGTCGTCGCGCTGATCGACCGCCTGCCGCCGCCCAAGCGGCAGCCGAACCTCGTCTTCGCCGCCGCACGCCACCTCGGCGCCCCGGTCGGCGCCTACGCCGACCTGCGCCCTGGCTGCTGGACCGCTGGGACGAGGTGGCGGCGGTCGCCGCCGTGCGGGCCACGCAGACCAACGAGCCGGGTCGCTGCGCGGCGCTGCTGCCGGCCCTGGCCGCCGTCGAGGGGTCGATCGCCCTGCTCGAGGTGGGTGCCGCCGCCGGCCTCTGCCTGTTCCCGGACCGCTACGGCTACCGCTACCCCCACGCAGACGGCACGACGGAGCTGGACCCGGCCGACGGGCCCAGCCCGGTCCGGCTCCCCTGCGCGATCGGCGACGTCGACGACATCCCGCAACGGGTGCCAGAGGTGGTGTGGCGCGCCGGCATCGACCTGAACCCCCTGTCCGCGGACGACCCCGACGCCGTCGCCTGGCTGACCGCGCTGGTGTGGCCCGAGCACGAGGAGCGGCGCGAGCGGTTGCGGGCAGCCCTGGCGCTCGCTGCCACCGACCCGCCGCGGGTGGTCCGCGGCGACGCCACCGAGCGGCTGGCCGAGGTGGCCGCGGAGGCGCCGGCCGACGCGTCGCTGGTGGTGTTCCACACCGCGGTGCTGGCGTACCTCGACGACGCCGGCCGCCGGGCATTCCGCGACGCGGTCACCGCGCTCGACGCGGTGTGGCTGGCCAACGAGTCGCCCTTCGATCCACCGCTCCCTCGCCACCTCCGGGATGCCGTCCACCTCCGGCCTCTCCGGCGAGGTGTTCCTCCTGGCCCGCGACGGCCGCGTGGTCGCCGAGACCGCTCCTCACGGCCAGGCCCACCGCAGCCTGCGCTGACCGGGGGTCGCACGCCTCGGTCGCGCGAGGATGGCACGCCGGTCCCCGTCGCGATCAGGCACCCACGGGTCGATGACGGGAACAGCCGCGGCGGCGTGCGGGCCGCCGTGCGCCCACGGGGCGATGACGGGGCCCACCACCAGCCGTCCACACTCGCCAGGCACCCATGGGTCGATGACGGGAACAGCCCGGCGAACGAGCCCGCCGCCATGCGCCCACGGGGCGATGAGCGGGACCCGACCTCGCCACGCCGACCTCCCTCCCCCCGGCGTCCCTCCCCGCACACGACGACGGCCACCCGCTCGGGTGGCCGTCGTGTCAGGGGTTCGTGGGGAAGCGGGGTCTACGGGGCGCTGACGTGGTGGCCGCAGTGGGGCCACGCGCCGCGACCCTGCGGGCCGTTGCCGGCGTGTCCGTGGAAGGCGACGCGCTCGGCGATGTCGATCTGCTGCTCGGGGGTGGCCTGGTAGGCGTACTGGGCGTACTCGTGGCCGCCGTAGGCGCGCCAGGTCGAGGGGGTGAACTGCAGGCCGCCGTCGAAGCCCGAGGCGCCGTCGTAGCCCCAGCGCCAGGTCGACTCGCAGTACGCGACCTCGTCCCACATGTGCCGGCGCGCGGGGTCGTAGTGGCCGGGCCACTGGACGCCGACGAACCGCCGGCCATCGGGCCCGTCGGGCAGCCGCTGGTAGGCGACGCCGTAGGCGCAGTCCGCGTCACCGCCGCGGCTGTAGTGCGTGGGGCAGTGCTCGTAGAGGCAGCCGTAGGTCTCGCAGCCGGGGCTCTCCGCCGGAGCCGAGGACGCGGACGCAGGGGACGCGGGCAGGAGCTGGACGGCGGCGGCGATGGCCAGCACGGCCGCGCCACGCACGAGGGTCGTCCACCTCATGTGCGTGCGAAAGTTCCCATGATGCTTGCGGGTGTTATCCATAGCCCGCAACACGCTATCCAGGGGACGCCGGGCGGCCGCTGACCCATCTGTACCCATCGGGCAAGGGGCCGGATGGACGGGTGGGACCCCGTAACGATCGCTGCAGGCCCAGCGCCCGCGCAGGATCTCGGGCGTCGTACCACCCTGTCCGACAGGTACGCAGTCGGTCCTGAGCAGAGCCGTCCCGACCGACCGGAACCCACGCCAGCCGGCCCCCGACGGCCCTTCAGTCCGCCGTCCGGCGTGCCGATCACCCCACCGTGGGCCCCCAACCGCGGGCGACCGACGACCCGATCGCGACCCCGCCGACCGCCGCGGCGCTCGGTCCGCTGCTGCTCGCCCTGTCGGACCCGTCCGGGCAGGGGTGGCTGTCCGCTGACGCCCTCGCCCGGGTGGCGACCGCGGTCGGCGCCGACGAGGCGGTGCTCGCCACCGCGAGCCAGTCGGTCCTCTACCCCCACGCCCCGGACGAGGCCGCTGACGACCGCGGCGATCCCCTCCCGCTCCCGGACGGCGCTCACCGCGCGCTCCTGACGGGACGGAGCACCCGGTCCGATGGGTCCGCAGGCGACGCCCGCCCGTCCGACGAGCGCGCCGCGGCCACCGCGTGGGTGCCCCTCGGGTCGGGGCAGGGACGGCGCGAGCTGCTGGTCCTCCGCCGGGCGGGACCACGGCCGTTCACCGACGACGACCTCTCGCTGCTCGACGCGCTGGCCCGCCACCTCGACATGACCCTCGAGCTGCACCAGCGCAACACCGCCCTCGAGCAGCTCGCGACCTGGGGGCACCGGCTCGTGCACCAGCGCGACCTCGACGGCGTCTTCGAGGTCGCCGCGGACCTGATCCGCGACATCACCGCCGGCGACCGGGCGGGGGTGGTGTCGATCGAGGACGGGACCGCGACGCTCCGCGCCCACCGGGACCTGCCGCCGGCCGCCGTCGCCAGCTGGCCCCGGCCGGTCGACCGGGTCAACGCCTGGCCATCCGCGCTGCGCGGCGAGCCGTACGTGGTGACCGCCGACGCGGGCGACCCCCTCGGCTCGGTCACGGCCGGCGCCAGCACCGGACCGGAGTCGCGGCTGGCCGTCCCCGTCATGCGCGACGGCGTCCCCGTCGCACTGCTGTACGCGATCCGGTCCGGGCACGCGCCCCTCACCCCTAACGCGATCGTGGTCGCCGAGGCGCTCGCCGCCCACGTCGGCGCGGCGATGCTGAACGCCGAGCTGTACGCATCGCTGGTGCAGCGCGAGCAGCAGCTCAGCTGGCGGGCGACCCACGACCCGCTGACCGAGCTCGCGAACCGGGAGCTCGCCCGGACCCGGCTGGATGCGGCGCTCACGGCGGAGGCGCCCGGCCAGGTGGGCGTCCTCTTCTGCGACCTCGACGGGTTCAAGGCGATCAACGACCGGCTCGGGCACGAGGCGGGCGACGAGGTCCTGAAGGAGGTCGCGGTCCGCCTCGCCGGCTGCGCGGGGCCCCACGACCTGCTCGCCCGGCTCGGCGGCGACGAGTTCCTCTTCGTCCTCGACGGAGTCGCCGACCTCGACGCGGTCGCCGACGTCGGCGCCCGCGCCCTGTCCCGGCTGTCCGCGCCCCTCGCCATCGGCGGCGAGCGTGCCTCGATCGGGGCGAGCTTCGGGGGCGTGGTCGGCCGCCGGGGGAGCGGCGTGACCTCGAGCGAGCTGATGCGCGACGCGGATGCGGCGATGTACGAGGCCAAGGCGCGGGGGCGCAACCGCATCGAGCTCTTCGACGCCGATGCCGCGCGCCGGGCCGTCGAGCGGCTCGAGCTGCGCTCGGACCTCCGCCACGCGGTCGACGCCCGGCAGCTGCGCCTCGAGTACCAGCCGGTCGTCCGCCTCGACGACGGGGTGGTCGTCGGCGTGGAGGCGCTGGTCCGCTGGCACCACCCGGTGCGGGGCGTGATCGGGCCGGCGGAGTTCATCCCGCTGGCCGAGGAGACCGGTGACATCGTCGACATCGGCCGGTGGGTCGCCTGGCACGCCGCCGCCCAGCTGGCCCGCTGGCGGGAGGGTGGCAACCCGCACCTGCGGGTGTCCGTGAACCTCTCGCCCCACCAGCTGCAGCGCCCCGAGCTCGCCGCGGAGCTGCGCGCGGCGGTGGACACCGCCGGGGTTCCGGCCGCCGCCCTGCTCCTCGAGATCACCGAGAGCGCCGAGCTGAGCGGCGCCGCGGCGGCGCTCGGCGAGCTGGGCGAGCTCGGCTTCCCGCTGGCCCTCGACGACTTCGGGATGTCGTACTCGAACCTCGCGAACCTGCGGGACATGCCGATCCGCTGGCTGAAGATCGACCGGACCTTCGTGGCCGGCCTCCCGACCGATCACGTGGACACGGGGATCGTGCGGGCCGTCATGGCCCTCAGCAGCACCCTCGATGTGCAGGTGGTCGCCGAGGGCGTCGAGACCGAGGCGCAGCGACGCGCCCTGCTCGAGGTGGGCTGCCGGTACGGGCAGGGCTACCTGTGGGGACGTCCAGCCTCGGCGGAGGAGATGACCGGGCGGCTCGACGAGATGCCGCGGCTACGATGGCGGCCACAGGCGTCGATCCGGCCATCACCGGGGAGCCACCGGAAGAACCCGCCGAGCGCGGCGGCAGTAGACCCGGTCGGGTAGGCCCGTCACAGCCGTCAACGAGTGGCCCGCGCGCGGGCAAGCGAGGTGGTACCGCGGGGACCCGCGCACAGCGGGTCGTCGTCCTCGGTCGACGACGACGCACCGCCCGAGGTCTCCCCCGATGAGCTCGCTCCCGCACACCGATCCCCGCCCGACCAGCCCCGCGCACCCGCGCACGGCCTATCCCCGACATGGCGGCGAGGTCGTCTCCTCCCCCCGGTTCCCCGACATCGAGTCCGCGGTGCTGGCGCACTGGGAGGCGGACGACACGTTCCGCGCGTCGGTCGAGGCGCGACCAGCGGGCACGGACGGCGACAACGAGTACGTCTTCTACGACGGCCCGCCGTTCGCCAACGGCCTGCCGCACTACGGCCACCTGCTGACCGGCTACGTCAAGGATGTCGTGCCGCGCTTCCGCACGATGCAGGGCCGTCGGGTCGAGCGGCGGTTCGGCTGGGACTGCCACGGCCTGCCGGCGGAGGTGGAGGCGGAGTCCCAGCTCGGGATCTCCCACAAGTCCGAGATCGAGGAGATGGGCGTCGAGGTGTTCAACGACGCCTGCCGCACCTCGGTGCTGCGCTACACCGCGGAGTGGGAGTCCTACGTCACCCGCCAGGCGCGCTGGGTCGACTTCGAGGGGGACTACAAGACCCTCGACACCGACTACATGGAGTCGGTCATGTGGGCCTTCAAGGCCCTGTGGGACAAGGGCCTGGTCTACGAGGGCTTCCGCGTGCTCGCGTACTGCTGGCGCTGCGAGACGCCGCTGTCCAACACCGAGACGCGGATGGACGACGTCTACCGCCAGCGCCAGGACCCGGCGGTCACCGTCGGGCTGCGGCTGGCGGACGCCGGCGACGCGCTCGACGGCGCGCTCGCGCTGATCTGGACGACGACGCCGTGGACGCTCCCGTCCAACCTGGCGGCGGCGGTCCACCCCGACCTGACCTACGTGGTCGTCGAGCCGGCCGAGGGGGACCTCGCCGGCCAGCGACTGGTCCTGGCCGACGCGGCGGTCGCCCGGTACGCAGCGGAGCTGGGTGAGTCGCCGCGCGTGGTCGCCCAGCTCACCGGCGCCGACCTGCTGGGCCGGTCCTACACGCCGCCGTTCGACTACTTCGCCGGCCGCGAGAACGCCCACGTGGTCCTGGCCGCGGACTACGTCAGCGCCGAGGACGGCACCGGCATCGTCCACATCGCGCCGGCCTTCGGCGAGGAGGACAAGGTCGTCACCGACGCCGCCGGCATCGAGCCGGTCGTCCCCGTCGACAGCCGCGGCGAGTTCACCGCCGAGGTGGGTGACTTCGCCGGCCTGCAGGTCTTCGACGCGAACACCCCCATCGTCCGGGCGCTGCGGGAGAAGGGCCTGCTGGTCCGCCACGAGAGCTACGAGCACCCCTACCCGCACTGCTGGCGGTGCGACAACCCGCTGATCTACCGGGCGGTGTCGTCCTGGTTCGTGGCGGTCTCGACGTTCCGCGACCGCATGGTCGAGCTCAACCAGGCGATCACCTGGGTGCCCGAGCACATCAAGGACGGCAGCTTCGGCCAGTGGCTCGCCGGCGCGCGGGACTGGTCGATCAGCCGCAACCGGTACTGGGGCTCGCCCATCCCGGTGTGGCAGTCCGACGACCCGACCTACCCGCGGACCGACGTGTACGGGTCCCTCGACGAGCTCGAGCGGGACTTCGGCGTCCGACCCACCGACCTGCACCGGCCCTTCATCGACGACTTGACCCGCCCGAACCCGGACGACCCGACGGGGCGGTCGACGATGCGGCGGGTGCCCGAGGTGCTCGACTGCTGGTTCGAGTCGGGGTCGATGCCCTTCGCCCAGGTCCACTACCCCTTCGAGAACGCCGAGTGGTTCGAGCACCACTTCCCCGGCGACTTCATCGTCGAGTACAACGGCCAGACCCGCGGGTGGTTCTACACCCTCCACGTGCTGGCGACCGCGCTGTTCGACCGCCCGGCGTTCGAGACCTGCCTGGCCCACGGGATCCTGCTCGGCGACGACGGCCGGAAGATGTCGAAGTCGCTCAAGAACTACCCGGACGGCCGGGAGGTGTGCGACCGCGACGGCGCCGACGCGATGCGGTGGTTCCTGATGAGCTCGCCGGTGCTGCGCGGCGGGAACCTGATCGTCACCGAGCAGGGCATCCGCGACGCGGTGCGCCAGGTGATCCTGCCGCTGTGGAACACCTGGTACTTCCTGCAGCTCTACGCCGGCGCGGCGGGGACGTCGGGGTCGTGGTCGACGGCGTCGACCGAGGTGCTGGACCGCTACCTGCTGGCCCGGGTCCGCCGGACGGTCGTCGACGTGACCGCGGCCCTCGAGACCGGTGACATCGCCGGGGCCTGCGGGGCGTTCGCCGACACCCTGGACAGCCTCACGAACTGGTACGTCCGCCGGGCCCGGGCCCGGTTCTGGGCCGCCGAGACCGCCGACGGCCCGGCCGCCGTCGACACCCGCCACCCGGCTCTCGAGGTGCTGTGCCGCGTCGCCGCGCCGCTGCTCCCCCTGGTGGCCGAGGAGATCTGGCGGGGCCTGACCGGTGGCCGGTCGGTCCACCTGGAGGACTGGCCGGACCCCGACGCGCTGCCCGCCGACGACGCGCTGGTCGAGGAGATGGAGTCGGTCCGCGCCGTCGCGTCCGCCACCCTCGGGATCCGCGAGGCCGAGCGGTTGCGGGTCCGCCTGCCCCTGTCGTCGCTGACGGTGGCGGTGGCCGAGCCGTCGTCGCTCGAGGCCTTCACGGGCCTGCTGGCCGACGAGGTCAACGTGAAGGCCGTCCGGCTGGTCTCGATCGACCAGGCCGCCGCCGAGGGGGTGCAGGTCGCCGAGCAGCTGAGCGTCAACCCGCGCGCGGCCGGGCCGCGGCTGGGCCGGGACGTCCAGGGCGTCATCGCCGCGTCGAAGTCCGGCGACTGGTCCGTGGCCGAGGACGGCACGGTCGTGTGCGGTGGGGTGGCGCTGACCGAGGGCGAGTACGACCTGGCCACCGTCGTGGAGGGATCGGGGGAGGGATCCGTCGTCGCCCCCCTGCCGGGCGCGAGCGGGTTCGTCGTGCTGGACACCACCGTGACCGCGGAGCTGGAGGCGGAGGGGTGGGCCCGCGACGCGATCCGCGCGATCGCCGATGCCCGCCGCTCAGCGGACCTGCACGTCAGCGACCGGATCGCCCTCACCCTCCGCGTCGCCCCCTCCCGCGTGCCCGCCGCCGAGGCCCACCGCGACCTGATCGCCGCCGAGACCCTCGCGATGTCGGTCGAGGTCACCCCCGACGAGGGGATGGGTGCCGACGACGTCGGGGTGGACGTGGCCGCGGTCTGACCCTCCCCCTCCCCACCCTCGAGTCTGCCTGGCGGCGGGATCGAGGGTGCGCGCGGATGGAATCGACATCGTCGGGTCTGGCCCGGTGGATGGAATCGACATCCTCACCCCGAGAGGGGTGGGAGCGGAGCGCACCTCTGTGGCTCGAGTGCACAGGAGAGGCGCTTGAGGTGGCCCGGGCGGAGCTCGCCCCCCTCGGGGTTGTCGATTCCATCCGCCGGCCCCTCCCTCCCGCTGGTGGCGGTGTCGAATCCATCCGGCGCGGGGCGTTCAGGACGTCGCCGTCGTAGCGTGGGCGATCGCATGTCGGATGACTTCCCCACCGTCAGCTACGCCTCGTCGAACGCCCGCATCTGGTGGGTCGTCGGCGTCGTGGCGGTCCTCGTGCTGGTGGCCGGCGGGATCGCGCTCCGGATCGCGTTCACCCGGCTGCCGCCGGGGACGACGGTGGCCGGCGAGGTCGTGGCCACCCCGGCGGAGGCCGTCGAGGTCGCGGAGGACATCGGTGCCCGGCTGACCGGCCTGTCCGTCGAGCTGCGCACCGCGGCCGGTGACACCACGATCCCGGCCGGCCAGCTCGGCGCGGAGCTCGAGACCGACCCGGTCCGCACCGCCGCCGAGGAGGCCCGCGGGTTCGACGGCTGGCTCGACCGGTACACCGGCGGGGGGACCGTCGAGCTGCCCGTCGAGGTCACCGTCACCGAGGTCGACCTGTCGGACGCCGTCGCCGCGGTGTCCGCCGAACCGGTGGACGGGGCGATCGACGTCACCGCCACCGGGGTGGACGTCACCGACCCCGTCCCGGGCGTCGAGGTGACCGAGGTGCAGATCCGCGAGGCCGTCACCCCCGAGCTCGAGCGGCTCGCCACCACGCCGGCGGCCGACTGGCCCTCTCCCCTGGTCGTCGAGCTCGACGGCACCGAGATCGAGCCGGTCGTCACCCAGGCCTCGGTCGACGCGGCGGTGGCCGAGATCGAGCGGATCACCTCCACGCCCATCGAGGTCACCGCGTCCGTGGTGCCCGAGGACTCCCAGACCGTCGACGGCCAGATGGTCCCCCTGCGGGAGCCCGCCACCCTGACCCTCCAGGGCGCCGACCTCCGGGGCCTGCTCGCCACCGAGGTCGACCCCGACGCGATCCAGCGCGAACGGCTGCAGATCGTCGCCGACGTCGAGGACCCCCCGTCGGCGCTCGCCGACTTCGTCGAGGCGGCGGACGTCCCGCCGGAGATGGACGTGTCCGTCGAGAACCGGTCGCCCACACCCGAGCGGGGCGGGAGCGGGGAGGGGCCGGGCGGGCCCGCCGACCAGCCGCGCCTCGCGGACGTGTCGGGCATCACCGGCGACCTGGTCGCCACCGTGAACACCCCGGGCCTCGACGCCGACCTGGCCGCGACCGCCGAGGCGGTCGTGCGCGCCGCGGTGGAGGGGGAGACCAGCGTCGCGGTGCAGGGCACGCCGATCAACAGCCCGGACCCCGCGCTGCTCGACGTCGTCGAGCCGGTCAGCACCTACACGACCTTCTACACGCCGGGTGAGGGGCGGGTCACCAACATCCACCGGATCGCAGAGATCGTGGACGGGACGCTCGTCCCGCCGGGCGGCAACCTCGATGTCAACCACGGCGTGGGCGAGCGGACCGCCGAGCGGGGCTTCGTCCCGGCCGGCGCGATCCTCGAGGGCGAGTTCGTCTCCGACGTCGGCGGGGGCGTCAGCCAGTTCGGCACCACGTTCTTCAACGCCATGTGGTTCGCCGGCGTCGACATCATCACCCACACCCCCCACAGCTACTGGTTCGACCGCTACCCGGCCGGGCGCGAGGCGACGATCGACTACCCCGGCGTGGACCTCGAGTTCAACAACAACACGCCGTACTGGATCCTGGTCGACACGGCCGTGACGGCCGACAGCGTCACGGTGACGTTCTGGTCCACGCGGTACTTCGCCGTCGAGCAGACCATCGGGCCGCGGGAGCCCGTCCAGGGCGGCGACTTCCGCATCACCATCGAGCGGGTCGCCACCGCGCCGCCGATCCCGGAGCTCGAGCTCGAGGGCTTCGTCGACGACGACCGGTTCACCCACACCTACGGCACGCCGCCGTAGGGCACGGGATCACGCCTCGATGACGACCGCCTTCGGCTCGGTGAAGAACTCGCGGCTGTAGGCGCCGCCCTCGCGGCCGATGCCGGAGTCCCCCGCCCCGCCGAACGGCGCCCGCAGGTCGCGGACGAAGAAGCAGTTGACCCACACCGTGCCGGCGCGCAGCCGCCCGGCGACGCGGTGGGCGCGGCGCAGGTCCTCGGTGAAGAGCATCGCGTTCAGCCCGTACGGCGTGTCGTTGGCGACCGCGACGCCCTCGTCCTCGTCGTCGAAGGGCTGCACCACCACCATGGGTCCGAAGATCTCCTCGCGGCACACGCGTCCGTCCGGGTCGGCGTCCACCAGCACGGTCGGGGTGACGACCCACCCCTCCCCGCGCCCGCCGGTCAGGACCTTCGCACCCTCCTCCCGGGCGAGGTCCAGGTAGGACACCACCTTGCGCCAGTGCTCCTCGGATGCGAGCGGTCCGATCTCGGTGGCCGGGTCCATCGGGTCGCCCACCACCATCGCCTCCGCCGCCTCGACGAAGCGGGCGAGGAACTCCTCGTACACCGGGCGCTGGACGTACAGCCGGCTGCCGGCCAGGCACACCTGCCCCGCGTTCGTGAACACGGCCTTGATCGACCAGTCGACCGCGGCATCGAGGTCGGCGTCGGCGAAGACGAGGTTGGCGCCCTTCCCACCCAGCTCGAACGACACCGGCGTCAGGTTGGCCATCGCGGCGCGGCCGATCGCCCGGCCGGTGCCCGACTCGCCGGTGAAGGTGATCCGGTCGATCCGCGGATCCGACGTCAGCCACTCGCCGACGTCGTCGGGGCCGAAGCCCTGGACGACGTTGAGGACGCCCGCCGGCAGGCCGGCCTCGACGGCGATCTCGGCGAACCGGGCCAACGACGCCGGCGTCTGCTCGGCCGGCTTGGCGACGACGGTGTTGCCGAAGGCCAGCGCCGGGGCGATCTTCCACGACGCGAGCATCAGCGGGAAGTTCCACGGCGAGATCGACGCGGTGACGCCGGCGGGGTCGTGGGTCGTGTAGGCGTGGTGCCCCGACGCCATCGGCAGCCGCTCGTCGGTGGCCATCGCCGCGTAGTCGCCGAAGAACCGGAGGTTCTGGGCGGTGCGGGGGACGTCCTTGCCCGTCGATGCGCTGATCGGCTTGCCCATGTCGGTGGTGTCCAGGCGGGCCAGCTCGTCGGCGTGGGCCATCACCGCGTCGGCCACGGCGTGGAGCACGTCGCGTCGCGCCTCGGGCGACATCCGCGGCCACGGCCCGTCGTCGAACGCCCGCCGTGCAGCGGTGACCGCGGCGTCGAGGTCCTCGCGCGTCGAGTGGGCGACGGTGGCCCACGGCGCGCGGGCGTGCGGGTCGATGGTCTCGAAGGTCCGCGACGCCGCACGCGGCTCGCCGTCGATGAACTGCGGGATCTGCTCCATCGGTGCTCCTCGGGGACGCGTCAGCGGAGGGTGGCGCGGAGGGCGTCGAGTGAGCCCTCCACGTCGGTCGGGTCGAACCAGACGGCCGTGATCCCGCACGCCCGCGCCCCCTCGACGTTGCGGGGCTGGTCGTCGAGGAAGACGACCTGGGCGGGATCGGCGTCGAGGACCTTCAACCCGTGGGCGAACGCCTCGGGCGACGGCTTCAGGAACCCGACGTGCGAGAGGTCGATCAGCGGGTCGAAGCGGTCGATGATGGTCATCCGCTCGATCCAGGCGCCGGAGTGGAACGCGGCCAGGTCGTTGGTCAGCACGGCGGTGCGGAGCCCGCCGCCCTGCAGCTCGTCGAGCAGCCGGGGCAGCTCGGGGCGGACGACCACCGACTCGTCGGTGTCGTACAGGTCCCGCATGAACGCGGACGTCGGGTCCTCGACGTCGGGGTGCAGCGACGCGGAGCGCCGGTGCCAGTACTCCCGCTCGGTGATCTCCCCCGCCATCGACGCCGCCCAGAGGGGATCGCCCTCGGGGTCGAACGGACCGCGCCAGTCGGTGTCGACGAGCTCGAACGGGGTCCTGATCACCACCCCGCCGAAGTCGAACAGGACGGTGTCGATCTCGGCCGGTCCTTCACCCATGGGGGGCCTCGTGGCCGATCATCCGATCGACCTTCGCGACGTCGCCCGACCAGCGGCAGGCGTCGCAGCGGACGTGGTACACGCGACGCTCGCCCTCCCAGTACTCGACGGCGATGGACCCGGGCCCGTCCAGCCCGCCGCCGCACGCCGGGCAGAACCGCGGGGCGTCCCGGGCGTGGGCGATCCGGTCGGGGTCCCACCAGTGCTCGCCGCTGAGCCGGCGGTCGGCGACCGGGGCGGGCACCTCGACGTGGTTCGACCAGGCCGGCTCGCGCCGGTGGGCCGGGACCGGGGCGGCCCTCATGCGCGGTCCCGGGCCAGCCGCTTGCGGCGGGCCACCTCGGCGGCGGAGCCCTCGATGAGCTCGTCGGCGCGGGCCATCGACCAGGAGTCGTCCCCGCGGAGCGTCGCCGCCTCGACGTACAGCTTCTTCAGCTGGTCCATCGCGGGGCTGTACCGCGAGGACCCGCCGCTGATCCAGCTGAGCGCGAACTCGGTGTAGTCGACGCCGAACTTGTCCTTCTCGCACGGCAGGCCGATGCGGTCGTGCGGCTCGCGGGTGAACCCGACCGTGGGGTCCTCGCCCGCCGCGACGCGGGCCATCTGCTCGCGGAACATCTTCCGCAGCATGATGACGCCGATGTCGGACTTGCCGAGGTGCTCACCGGTCCGGTCGTTGATGTCCCCCTGGGTGACCCACGCCATGATGTCCTGGCCCTCGATGTAGTCGACGATGTGCTCGCCGCGGTCGTCGAGCCAGGGGAACTCGTAGTCGACCGGGTAGACCTGCTCGGGGAGGTCCGTCATGCCGGGGGGCTGGTGGTTCGAGTAGAACGCGACCCAGGTGTGGGTGTCGTCGATCGGCACGCGGATCTGCATCTGCTCGATGCCCGCCCCGCCGACGCGCATGCAGTAGGGGAACACGAGCGGGTGGCCGACGGCCCAGTCGTCGTTCTCCTCGCTCATCCCCTCGAGCACGCGGCGCTTGAGGATCCCCCACTCCATCTCGTCGAAGCCGACCTTCTCGTGGCGCTTCTGGAAGCCCGGCGGCGCGAGGAACCCCTGCTGCTCGCCGAGGAACTTGAAGTAGCGGCCGTGCAGCCACTCGACGTGGTGGGGGTCGACGGAGTTCTCCATGATCTGCAGCCAGTTGCACGGCAGGACCGTGTGGCCGACGTCGGTGAAGCCGGGGTCCACGTAGACGTCGAACTTCGGCAGCTCCGGCGCCGGGCTGGGTCCGATGTAGGCCCAGACCATGCCGCCGAGGGCGTCGGCGTGGCCCGCGACGGCCTGGATAGATCGGAAGAGCACACGTCTGAACTCCAGTCACAG
>NZ_CAXQBR010000075.1 GCF_964222135.1 Euzebya sp. | reverse complement strand
ATCCAGCTGCAGGCGGGGATGCAGATGGCGGCGGAGGAGATCAACGCCGACGGCGGCGTCGATGGGCGGATGATCGAGCTGGTCGAGGCCGATGACCAGAACAACCCCGAGGAGGGGGTGACGGCGTTCGAGCGGATGGTGGAGCAGGACGGCGTGGTCGGTGTCGGCGGGGTGATCTCCTCCGACGTGGGGCTGGCGACGTCGCGGACCGCTGAGGAGCTCGAGGTGCCGCTGTTCATGGTCAAGGGCGGGGCGACGGACATCCTGACCGCGGACAGCCGCTACACGTTCCGGACCTGCCTGCCGTCCGCGCCGATGACCGCCGGACCGCTGGTGCAGTACCTGCAGGAGAACGACCTGTCCCGCGTTGGCGCGATCATCGCGGACTACGCCTGGGGCCAGGCGGTGCGCGAGGCGCTGGAGACCGCCCTCGACGAGGCGGGGGTCGAGTACCAGATCGAGGTCGCGCCGGTCGGTGAGACCGACTTCACGACCTACCTGCGCGCGCTGGACGAGTTCGGTCCTGACGTGATCGCCGCGACCGGCCACCCGCCGGGAGCAGGCCCCATCACGATCCAGGCGGCCGACCTGGGCTTCGAGGTCCCCGTGACGGGGCCGTACGCGCCCTTCTCGACGGTCTTCGAGGGCGTCGGCGACGCCGCGTTCGACACCTACGCGGACTACGGCTGCGCGGACTACTCCTCTGAGGACTACCAGGAGCTGGCGGCGCGGTTCGCTGAGTTCAGCGACTTCGGGTTCATGGAGGACGACGCGGTCGCCGGCTACGGGATCGTGACGATGCTGGCCGAGGCGGTCGGCGAGGTCGGGGACGACCCGGTCGCGGTGGCGGAGTACCTGCACGCGGGCTCCTTCGACCTGCCGGGCTACTCCCACACGATGTCCTGGACGGAGTGGGGTGAGCTGGCGGAGTCCCAGCCGGCGTTCGCGATCATCCGCGAGATGGAGCCGCCGGAGGGCATCAACGAGGGTGCTGGCTGGTACCCCGAGGTGCTGTTGGTCCCCGAGCCCCTCGAGCCCTACCAGCCGGAGTAGGCTCCCGCCGGAGGGACCCCACACCATGCCGATCCTCGAGCTGCGCGACGTCCGCAAGCACTTCGGTGGCCTGCCGGCCGTCGACGGCGTCACGCTCGACGTCGACCGCGGGCTGATCTACGCGATCATCGGCCCGAACGGCGCGGGCAAGTCGACCCTGCTGAAGACGATCAGCGGGATGCACGACGCCACCAGCGGGCAGGTCACCGTCGACGGGGTGGACATCACGGCGATGTCCGCCCACGCGATCCGCCAGCAGGGGATCGGCAAGGTGCTCCAGACCCCCCGGCCCCTCGCGTCGCTGTCGGTGCGGGAGAACGCCGCGCTCGGCGCGATGTTCGGCACCCCCGGTGGGCGCAGGGGCGAGCGGGAGGCGCTGGTCGCCGCCGACGAAGCGCTCGAGCTGGTCGGCCTGTCCGACCGGGCCCACTGGCCGGTGGGCCAGCTCAACCTCCACCAGCAGCGGATCCTCGAGCTGGCCCGTGCGCTCGCCGGGCAGCCCAAGCTGCTGCTGCTGGACGAGGTCATGGCCGGCCTGAACCCCGGCGAGCTGGAGGACTCGATGGCCATCGTCAGACGGGTCCGGGACTCCGCCGACGTCACCGTCGTCTGGGTGGAGCACGTCATGCGCGCGGTGACGGCCCTGGCGGACCACGTCGCGGTGCTGAACTTCGGCCAGCTGCTGGTCCACGGGACGCCGGACGTGGTCATGCGCGACGACCGCGTCGTCGAGGCGTACCTCGGCCAGGGCGCCGCCGTGGGCGGGGGTGGCGCCGGTGCTTGAGGTCACCGAAGTCTCCGCGGGGTACGCGGGCAACGACGTCGTCCACGACGTCGCGTTCACCGTCGCCGCCAGCGAGGCGGTGGCCATCATCGGCTCGAACGGGGCGGGCAAGACCACCCTGTTGCGCGCGGTGGCCGGGCTGCACGCCTCGAGCGGTGGGACCGTGGTCCTCGACGGCGTCGACATCTCGGGGTGGTCCGCGCACCGGATCTCCCGTGCGGGGCTCGCCTACGTCCCGGCGGAGCGCCACCTGTTCGGGCAGATGTCGGTGGCGGAGAACCTGGCGCTCGGCGCCTACCCGTCCAAGCCCGACAGCGCCCAGCTCGACGTGGTCTTCGACCTGTTCCCGCGCCTGCGGGACCGGAGGGGACAGCACGCCGGCACGATGTCGGGTGGGGAGCAGCAGATGCTGGCCGTCGGGAGGGCGCTCATGGCCAAGCCGAAGGTGCTGATCCTCGACGAGCCGACCACAGGGCTGGCGCCCAAGCTGGCCGCCGACGCCTACACGGCGCTCGGCGTGCTGAAGGGAGAGGGCATGACCATCCTCGTCGCCGAGCAGCAGGTCCCCCTCGCGCTCGGCCTGGCCGACCGCGGCTACGTCCTCGAGGACGGTCGCATCGAGCTGACCGCCTCGTCCGCTGAGCTGGCCAACAACCCCGACGTCCGCCGCGCCTACCTGGGGATCGCCTGATGCTCGCCACCATCCTGGACGGCATCGTCGACGGCCTGCAGCTCGGCCTGCTCGGCATCGGCCTGTCCCTGCTGTACGGGCTGGGAGGGGTGCTCAACCTCGCCCACGGCGCGATCGGCGTCGGCGCCGCGATGATCATCTCGAACGCCATGGGCGCGGGCTGGCCGGTCGGCGTGGCGGCGGCGGTCGGCATCGCCGCCGCGGGGCTGTTCGGGGTGCTGATGGACCGGTCCATCATGCGGTGGGTCTACGCCGCGGAGGGCGAGCACCGCGTCCTGCTCAGCCTGCTCCTGACGCTCGGCACCGCCTTCGCGATCGACGGGCTGATCGGCTGGCGCTACCCCAACAAGGCCCTGAGCGTGCGGATCGGCGGCGGGTCGATCGACCTGCTCGGCGTGCCGATGCGGGCGGGCAGCATCTACGCGGCGGGCATCGCCGTCGTCTGCCTGGCCGTGATCATCTACGTGCTGCGGCGCACCAGCGTCGGGCGGGCGGTGCGCTCGATCATCCAGGACGAGGAGGGGGCGAAGCTGGTCGGGGTCAACCCCGCGGCGATGCGCACCGCCATCTTCGCCGTCGGGACCGCCCTGGCCGGACTGGTCGCCGTGACCACGTCGATGACCTCGCCCGTCACCGTCAACTCGGGCTTCGACTTCACCATCGAGGCGCTGATCGTCACCGTGGTCGGCGGGCTCGGCAGCGCGTCGGGCGCGCTGCTGGCGGGCATCCTGCTGGGCATCGTGAACGCCCTGTCCAGCTTCTACATCGGCGCCTACATCACCTCGATCATCCTGCTCGCCGCAGCCGGCCTGACCATCCTCCTCAAGCCGTCCGGGCTGATGGGGCGGGCCGCGTGAGCGCCTCGACCGCCCCCTCGTCCGAGGCCAGCACCGGCGCCGCCGCCGTGACCGGGGCCTCCGAGCACATGACCGCGACCAGCCGGCCGGTGTGGACCGCGTACCTGCCCATCGCGATCGCCGTGGCGCTGCTCGCGCTCGTCCCCCTCGTCCTGGGGGGGTCGCGGACCTACATGGGCCTCGCGATAGGCGCGCTCGTGTTCGCCGGCTACGCCACGTCGTTCAACGTCATCTTCGGCGCCACCGGGCAGCTGTTCCTCTGCCTGGGCGCGCTCGCGGGGGTCGCCGGCTACACCTCGGCGATCCTGACCGACCGCGCCGGGATGCCGCTCGTGATCGGGCTGCTGGCAGGGACCGCCCTGGCCTGCCTCCTCGGCGGCCTGTTCTCCTGGATCAGCGTGCGCCGGTCCCTCGACACGATCTTCACCGGCATCGTGACCCTCACCTTCGCCCTCGGCTTCGAGAACCTGCTGCTCGGCCAGCGCGAGTGGACCGGCGGCGAGACCGGCCTGGTCATCGACACCGGCTCCGAGGGGTTCCTCGCCGGCGACACCGGTGGCTACTACACCTTCCTGGCCGTGCTCGCGCTGTTCCTGATCCTCTTCCGCCTGCTGCAGCGCTCCCACTACGGCTGGGCGTTCCGGGCGCTGAAGGACGACGAGATGACCGCCGAGCTCGCCGGCGTGGACGTCGCCCGCTACCGCATCGCCGCCGGCGCGATCGGCTCGGCGATGATCGGCGTCATCGGCGCCCTCTACGCCCACCACGAGGGCTTCGTCTCACCGACCAGCTACGCCTTCCACCACGTCGACGTCCGCACCCTGGTGATGCTCGCGTTCGGCGGGATCAACACCCTGCTCGGACCCGTCATCGGCGCGGTCAGCTTCGGGTTCATCGACGAGTGGCTCCGCGACCTCGGCCAGCTGCGGGTCGCGATCTACGGCGCGGTCCTGGTCAGCCTCTTCCTCGGGTTCTCCGACGGCGTCGGCCCCGCGGTGGCGAAGGCCGTCAAGCGCGTGACCGGCCGGCGCTGATCGCCAGCGCCCGGGTCACAGCGCGAACAGCACCGACCAGACCGCCACGAGGATGACCGGCGCGGCCGTGGCCAGCAGGGCGAGGGCCTGGGCGATCGCGCCGCGGCGGGCGCGTGCGCGGACGTCGGTCAGGGCGGTCTGGGCGATGACGGTGTCGGTGGCGGGCTGCACGCGCATGGTCTTCCCCGGCGGTCGGGGGTGAAACCCTCCGCGAACGGCCGATCGCACAGCGTGGTCCCGTGGGTCGATGGCGGGGCGTGCGCTGGCGTGGTCGGTCCTGTTCGGCGCCCGTGGGTCGATGGCGGGCTGCCGATCGTCCCGCACGGGCGGGCGCCTCAGGTGGCGGGGTACGTGGCGAGGGCCTCCTCGACCGCCGCGGACACCGCGCCGGGGCCGCCGGCGATGGTGATGAGGAGCGGGCCGAGACGCCTGAGCTGCGCGTCGGTCGCCGGCGGGATCCGGTCCCGTTCGACCAGGAGGACCGGGGCGCCCCGCATCACCGCGGCCGGCCCGGCTGCCAGCGCGTCGGCGAAGTCCGCCCCCGTCGCCACCACGACCTCGTCGGCGGACGCGAACCGCGCCGCGCAGATCGCCGCGGCAGTCGCGATCCGGTCCGCGCCGGCGATGCGTTCGACGACTGCCGCGTGGCTCCCGAGCGCGTCGACCACCTCGTCGGCGATCGCCCCCGCCCCGCCGACGACGAGGATCCGCTCGGGTGACAGCCGATCGAGCTCAGCCGCCACGACGTCGGGCACCCCGTCGGGGCGCACCAGCAGCAGCGGTCCGCCGACCCGCGCGATCGCTGGCCCGCTCGCGAGCGCGTCGGCGAAGTCCGTCCCGGTCGCCACCACGACCTCGTCGGCGGACGCGAACCACGCCGCCACGATCGCCGCGGACGTCGCATACCGATCGGCCCCCGCGATCCGGACGACGTCCTCGGCGTGCGCACCGAGGGCCTCGACGACGGGGTCGGCGACGACCTCCGTCCCGCCGAGCACCACGATGCGGTCCGGCGTCAGCCGGTCCAACTCCGCGGCGACGACTGCGGGCACCGCGTCGGCCTCGACCAGCAGGAGCGGCCCCCCCGACGGTGCCACCGCGGGCACCGCGGCCAGCGCGTCGGGGAACGCGCCGGCCTGCGCCACGAAGACCACCGGGACGCCCACCGGGAACGTCGACCGGGACAGCTCGACGGCCGTCTCGATCCGGGTGGCCCCGCCGCGGCGGCGGACAGTCGCCGTCACCGACGGCTGGCCGGTGGGCGGCGCCGTCGGGTCCGGAGTGGTCGTCGGCGCCGGGGTTGGCGAGGGCGCGCCGACAGGCCCGCCTCCAGCGCCCGCGTCACCCCGCATCAACGGGGCGCGGTCGTCCGCCGGCGGTGCGAGCGCGGGATCCAGCCACACGGGGCTGGCGTACGCCCACGCGGCGCCCAGCTCCGCCCACACCCCCTCGGCCCGGACGTCCCGCTCGAAGGGCAGGTCGTCCGTCGGCTCGTGCGCCGGGTCGCTGAGCCGCACGACCAGCCAGGGCGAGGCGGCCGGGTCGACGTCCGGCACGAGGACGTCGATGACCGGCCCGTCGGCCCGGACGGTGGAGGTGTGGAGGATCGCCGGCATCGCCCCGCCGTCCCGCGGGCGGCTGAGCACCTGCAGCACCAGCTCGCGCCCGGCGTACCGGCCCCCGGTGTCGAGGTCCACCTGGACGCGGACCGGACCGCCGGGGTGGCCGAGCACCCCGCCCATCCGCACGGCGTTGCACGCGACGTCGAGGCGGAGGCCCCGCACCCGAGTCGCGTAGAACCTGCGGTTGAGCAGCGCCTCCTTCATGCCGACGATCGACAGCTCGCCGACCCAGAACCCTCCCCTGCCCTTGCCGGCCGGACGGCCCCAGTCGGTGCCGTGCTCGTCGGTGACGCCCAGGATCCCCGGTCGCCACCCCGCCGCGAGGCACTGCACCAGCGGGCTCACCTCACCGCGGTCGGTCCCCTCGAAGAGGTAGTCCTCCCGCCGGTTGAGCAGCTCGAGGGACACGATCCGGTCGGCCAGCGCGGGGGAGTAGGCGAACTCCCCGAAGCGGCCCACCTCACGGCCGGGGTGGTTGAAGCCGGCGAACCCCGAGCCGCCTCCACCGAACACCTCGTCGTCGGGCCGGGACAGCCAGCGGTGGAGCAGCGCCATCGCGACCGGCCCCTCGGCGAGCTGGAGGCCGTCGAGCAGGCCGTCGACCAGTGGCAGCACGAGCGCGGTGGCGGCGTCGCCGACGCCGGGGATCTCCCGGATGCCGTCCCCCACCGGGTCGATGAGGGTCTCCGCGCTGGCACCGGCCCCCAGCCCCGCGGTCGACAGCACGTCGATCCAGGTCGACGTGAACCAGACGTTCACGTGCCCGAGAGTGGGGCTCGACCACTCGAACCCGCGGACGGCGAGGAAGTCCCCGGTGGTGCGCTCGGCTGCCAGCTGCCCGGTCAGCGCCCACGACTCCTCGGTGATCCCGGCCAGCGACCCGCACCCGTCGCCGACCTCGGGGATCGCGCTGATGCCCGCGCACACGTCGCGGCGGAGCGGGTCGTCGGGCGAGTTCAGCACGGCGTGGTCGGTCAGCGCCGCCACGTCCAGGCCGGCGTCGCGCATCGAGTCGAACGCGAGCGCCGGGTCGCCGTCGCCGTCGGACAGCCGCGTGTGGTTGTGCAGGTCGGCGTGGACCAGTCGCTGGCCGGGGAAGAGGCGCGAGGCGCGCGACGTCCCGTACGCGTCGTCGGGGGCGAGGGGGCCGCCGAGCGCGCCGAGTGGGCGCAAGAGGAGGGTGGCGCCGGCGGCGGCGGTCGCGCGGTGCAGCAGGCGGCGGCGGTCCAGGCGCATGGGGGGATCCTCCGGGTGGGGGGGTCGAGGCGGAGTTCGACGTGGCCGTCCCCGGATCCTGCCCCGGCGCGGCGAACGGCAGGTTGCCGCGCGGTTGACGCGGCCCGTCCAGCGCTCAGGATCGCGCCGACCATCGCCGTCAGCCGACGCAGGCCCCGATCGCGCCCACCCTCGCCGGCCCGCGGGCGCGAGCCGGCTCAGCCGGCTCAGCCGGCATCGGTCCCGTCGCCCCCCACCACCGGCGACTCGAGGTAGGCCACCACCCGAGCGGCGTAGGCGACCGGCTCCTCGGCGTACACCCGGGGCGCGACGTCGGCGGCATCGCGCCGCAGCGCGTGGCGCTGGACGGCGGCGGCCCCGACGATCTGCTCGGTAGCACCGGGGTCGACCAGCTCCCCCGTGCGAAGCAGGCCGACCAGCACGCCGAGGTCGTGGTCCTCGCCGAGGTCGTCGCACAGCCCGTCGAGGTCGTCGGCGACCCCCTCCATCACCGCCGGCCACACCGGGGTCAGCAGGCGCACGTGGTACCAGAGGTACTTGGCGCGCTTGCGCCACTGGTGCCACTCGTGGGTCGTGGCGTGCGGGTCCTCGCCGACGGTGTCCGCGAGCGCCTCCCACCACCGCCGACCGCGCCCGTAGACCCGCTCGATGCTCGGCTGGAGCGCCGCGGGCGCCAGGTCGTCGTCGAGCGGCCAGGCCTCGATGCGGCTCGCGGCTGCCTCGAGGGCCTCGAGGGCGACCTGCAGGCGCCCCTCCTCGTCCGCCTGCTGGCGGAGGGTCAGGTAGCGGTCGCAGAGCCGCTCGCGCAGGCGTCGGAGAGGGCCGGCGTCGAGGAGGTCGTGGGACCCCGCGTCGTCGTCCAGCCCGGTGAGGCGGTCGGTCGTCTCGACCAGCGTCCAGCCGTCCCGCACGTCGGACAGGGTGGCGGCCGCGTCCCGGAACTCCGCGTTGACGTCGCGGTAGGCGTCCCCGAGCGCATCGCGGCAGAGCCGGGCCACCGCGCGGATCTTCTTGCACGACTTCCGGGCCTCGTGGACGCCCTCGTCCCAGACGTCCTCGCCGTCGAGGTCCACGTCGCCGACCGGGTGGGCGAGGGCGGCGCGCAGGGCGGCGATCGCGTCGTGGGCCTGCTCGCCCGCCACCCTGCGCAGCGCGGTGGCCAGGTCCTCGTCGTGGGGTCGGAGCTCGTAGGGCATCGCTGGTGGGGATACCCGACGCGGGGCTCGGCGACGCGCCTGACGGGTGCCTGACGTCGCACCCCTCGCTACCCTTCCCCGGCTGTGGACGAGCGCACGGGAGACACCCCACCCGAGGTGATGGTCGCCGCGGTCGGCCTGACCAAGCGGTTCGGCGACGCGGTGGCCGTCGACGGGATCGACGTCCGCATCCACCGCGGCGAGGCGTTCGGCTTCCTGGGGCCGAACGGGGCGGGCAAGACGTCCACGATGCGGATGATCGCGGCGCTGAGCCCGGTCTCAGGCGGGTCGCTGTCGGTCCTCGGCATGGACCCGACGCGGGACGGGTCGGCGGTGCGCGCGCGGCTCGGGATCGTCCCGCAGGAGGACAACCTCGACAACGAGCTGACGGTCCGCCAGAACCTCCTCTTCTACGGCCGGTTCTTCGGCCTGTCGTCGCGCGCGATCGGCGACCGGGCCGAGGAGCTGCTCCGCTTCGTCGAGCTGTGGGAGCGCCGCGACTCGCCGGTCCAGACCCTGTCGGGTGGGATGAAGCGGCGGCTGGTGATCGCCCGGGCGCTGATCAACGAGCCCGACCTGGTCCTGCTCGACGAGCCCACCACCGGACTCGACCCCCAAGCCCGCCAGCTGGTCTGGGATCGGCTGTACCGGCTCAAGTCCCAGGGCGTCAGCCTGGTGCTCACGACCCACTACATGGACGAGGCCGAGCAGCTCTGCGACCGGCTGGTGGTGATGCACGGCGGCCGGATCGTCGCCGAGGGCGCCCCGCAGCAGCTGATCGAGACCTACGTCAACCGCGAGGTGGTCGAGCTGCGCTTCCCGCGAGGTGTGCCAGACGACACCGCCGCGCTGGAGGCGGCTGCCCCGCGAGCCGAGGTGCTCGCCGACCGGGTGCTGCTGTACACCGACGACGCGACCGCGACCAGCGCAGCGGTGGCCGGCAGCGGCGTCGCGGTCGCCCAGACCCTCACCCGCCGCAGCACCCTCGAGGACGTCTTCCTGACCCTCGCCGGCCGCACCCTGACGGAGTAGGGCGTGACCGGGTCCCTCCGCTTCGCCCGCCACCAGGTCGACCTCTGGCGTCGGTCCTGGTACGGCAGCGCCTTCAGCACGTTCGTCGCCCCCGTGCTGTACCTGGCGAGCATCGGGCTCGGCCTCGGCAGCCTGATCGCGGACGGTGGCGCGAGCGAGGCACTCGGCGGGGTGACCTACGCCGCCTTCGCCGGGACCGGGCTGATGGCCGGCGCGGCCATGCAGACCGGCGCGGGGGAGATGGCCTGGCCGGTCCTCGGGTCGATCAAGTACACCCGGACCTGGCTGGCCGCGGTCGCGACGCCCCTGCGCCCGGTGGACCTCCTCGGCGGCAAGGCGCTGCTGCTCCTGGCGAAGCTGACCGTGTCGAGCGGGGTCTTCGCGGTGGTGCTGGCCGCCCTCGGGCTGGTCGACCCGCGGGGCGCGGCCGCCGCGGTCGTCCCCGCGGTCCTGACCGGCATGGCCGTCGGCATGAGCCTGTTCGCGGTCACGGTCACCGCGCAGAAGGACTTCACGCTGAGCTCGGTGTTCCGCTTCGGGGTCGTGCCGATGTTCATCCTCTCCGGCACGTTCCTGCCCGTCAGCGAGCTGCCCGACCTCGCCCGGCCCCTCGCCGTCGCGTCACCGCTGTACCACGGGGTGGAGCTGCTCCGCGCCGCCGCGCTCGACATCGCCCCCGCCTGGCCGTGGCCGGCCCACGTGGCGTTCCTCGCGGCCTGGACCGCGGTCAGCGCCGTGGTCGGCGAGCGGATGCTCCGCCGGAGGCTCCACCCGTGAGCGTCCCCGCGAGCGCGAGCCCCGCCACCGACCCCTACCGCAGCGCGTGGATGTCCCTCGCCCGGCTGGCGCCGTACCGGCTGCTCGGCGCGCCGGCGGCCCGCTTCGTCGTGGAGCGCAACCTGCTGCTGTGGCGCGGGCAGTGGGTGGTCCTGGTCAGCGGGGTCTTCGAGCCGCTGCTGTACCTGCTCGTCCTCGGCGTCGGCGTCGGCGGGCTGGTGGGCGAGCTGACCGACGCCGCCGGCAACCCCGTGGCCTACGACGCGTTCGTCGCCCCCGGCCTGCTCGGCGCCGCGGCGATGAACGCGGCGGTCTTCGAGACCTACAACGTGTACTTCAAGATCAGCGACAAGCTGTACGCGGCGATGGGCGCCACCCCGGCGCGGCCTCGCGACATCGCGACCGGCGAGGTCCTCTGGGCCGTGCTGCGCACCGGGATCTACGCCGTGGGGTTCCTGGCGGTGATGCTGGCCCTCGGCCTGGTCCGCTCCCCCCTCGCCGTCGCGGTCCTGCCCCTCGCGATGCTGGTCGGGTTCGCGTTCGCCACCACCACGCTCGCCGCGACGACCTTCATGCGGACGGTCAACGACTTCGACCTGCTGCAGATCGTCGTCGTCCCGCTGTTCCTCTTCTCCGCGACCTTCTACCCCCTCGAGGTGCTCCCCGGCTGGGCGCAGGTCGTGACGACCCTGAGCCCGCTGTACCACGGGGTCGAGGCGCTGCGTCAGGTCAGCCTGGGCGTCCTCGACTGGACCCTCGCCCTCCACCTGGTCGTGCTGGTCGCCGTCGGCCTGGCCGGCCTGGCGGTCGGCGCACGGCGGTTCGAGGCCCTGCTGCGGGACTGACCCCCGGTCCGCGGTGACGGTGCCAGGGCACGACGAGCAGACCGGCCCGCCGATCCGGTCTGCTCGTCTGACCCCGGTGCCCGCGGGGTGGGGTCTGGCGGTGGAGCCCTCCGCCCCCTGGCAGAGCTCCTCCGACCCGGAGTGTGCCGAACAGCGCCGCCGAGACCAATAGGAAGATGTGACTAGCTTCGGATGGCCCGACCGGCGGGGGAGGGGCTGGGGAGCTTGGGGTCGGCGGTGGGCCAGCGGGTACACTGCCGAGCCGCACCGCACGCAGCAGCAAAGGTCTTCTGACGATGGTCAAGCGCTCATTCGCCACCCTCCTCCTGGTCGGGCTCCTGCTCACCGGTGCGATGGCGTCCGCCGCGGTGGCGACGGAGGCGGAGGTCGAGCACCGCGAGTACGAGGAGATCGTCGAGAACGCGTCGGACGCCGGGCTCGAGTTCATCCCCGAGGAGTACGAGCGTCCCGGGTTCTTCGACTGGATCATCTTCCCGCTGGTCGGCGTCGGGGTGCTGGTGACCGTCGGCATCCTCGGCTACTACCTCGTCGCCCAGCCGCGGTTCCAGCGCGAGTCAGAGACGCGGTCGCGACGCTGAGCGCGACCGCGGCCGCGGGGGACGGCGCCGGCGCCACGCTGGCGGACTGGACCCTGGCCGAGCGCGTCGGCCGCTGGGTCGCCGGCCTCTCGGGCGTCGACGCGGACGTGCGGGACGTCGCGCGGCTGCGCGCCATGGTCGCCGACGCGGTGCGGCTGGCCGACGAGCCGAGCCGCCTGGCCACCGGCCTGGGGGAGGGGCTCGAGCCCGCGTCCGCGCGGGTCGTGGGCCGCGGCGAGTGGATCGCCTCGAACCTCGCGTCCATGCGCCACCTGACCGACCCGCACGCGGCCACCCTGCTGCGCCGATCGACGTTCCCGCCCGCCGCGTCCCGGAAGGCCGTCGGGATCCAGGTGGGCCTGGTCTTCGGCTACCTCTCCACCCGGGTGCTCGGCCAGTACGAGGTCTTCCTGCCCGGCGGCCGGACCCCCGGTCGGCTCACCCTCGTCGGGCCGAACCTCCTGCAGGTCGAGCGCGAGCTGGCCGAGGGGTCCGACATCGACGCCGAGGAGCTCGTCCGCGGCGTCGTCCTGCACGAGCTGGGCCACCGCCTGCAGTTCGAGGCGGTGCCGTGGCTTCGGGGCCACCTGCGCCACATCATCGACGACTACCTGGCACGCACCGAGATCGATCCCGAGCGGATCCGGAGCGGGATCGCGACCCTCCGCCACAAGGTCACCTCCGGCCAGCTGGACCTGCGCGACCTGGCCGAGGCGTTCCTCAGCCCCGAGCAGGCCGAGCGCCTTGAGGAGGCGCAGGCGGTCATGTCGCTGCTCGAGGGGCACGGGAACGTGGTGATGGACTGGGGTGCGGAGCTGATGGACGACGGCGGGATCGATCCCGCACGGGTCCGCACCGCGCTCAACGCCCGTCGCCGGTCGGTCAGCGGCCCGTCGAAGCTGGTCGGCAAGGCGCTCGGGATGGGGATGAAGGCCGCCCAGTACGCGGTCGGGGAGACCTTCATCACCGATGTCGCCGACGCGCACGGCCGTGCGACGTTCAACCGGGTGTGGGAGGACCCCGCCCACATCCCCACGGCTGACGAGCTGACCGACCCCGACGCGTGGGCCGAGCGGGTCGGCCGCGCCGCCTGACGCGAGGGGAGGCGGCGGGCGTGGGCGACCTGGCGGATCTGGTCGCCCGGCTGGCCGAGGGGCTGGACGACCCCTCCGTCGGGCTCGGTCCCGGCGCGACGGTCCTGGTCGCGGTCTCGGGTGGACCGGACTCCGTCGCGCTGCTGCACCTCACCGCGGCCGCCCGACCTGACCTCCGCGTCGTCGTCGGCCACGTGCGCCACGGCCTGCGGGACGACGCGGCGGATGCGGCCGCCGCGCAGGCCAACGCCGGCGCGCTGGGTGCGCCGTTCCTCGAGCGGGCCGTGCAGGTCGGACCGGGGGACGGCCCCGAGGACGCAGCGCGGCGGGCGCGCCGCGCGGCGCTGGCGGCGATGGCTCGCGAGGTGGGGGCGGCCGCGGTCCTGCTGGCCCACACCGCGGACGACCAGGCCGAGACGGTCCTGCTCCGCATCGCCCGCGGCACGGGCATCGCCGGGCTCGCCGGCATGGCCGCGGTGGCGGAGGGCGACGGGATCCGCCTGGTCCGCCCGCTGCTCGGCGAGCGCCGCGCCGCCGTGCGCGCGGCGGCGGCCGGGCACCCGTGGGTGGCGGACCCCACGACCGACGACCCGGAGCAGCGACGGGCCCGGGCGCGGCACGAGGTGCTGGGAGCCCTCTCCCGGCTGCACCCGGCGGAGGCCGACGTCACCCCCCTCCTCGCCCGCCGCGCCGCGCACGCCCGCGCGCACCTCGCCGACGTCCCGCCTCCCGGCGACGCGGGCGGAGGGGCCGGCACCCGCATCCGGCGCTTCGGCATGGCCGTGACCGTCGAGGCCCCTGCGGG
This sequence comes from Euzebya sp., assembly GCF_964222135.1. Taxonomy (NCBI): domain Bacteria; kingdom Bacillati; phylum Actinomycetota; class Nitriliruptoria; order Euzebyales; family Euzebyaceae; genus Euzebya; species Euzebya sp. The sequence goes on along the minus strand of NZ_CAXQBR010000075.1, from coordinate 98,969 downwards.
CGGACCGGCCGCGGTGGAGCCCGCGCTGCGCCAGGCGTGGGAGGCCCTCCCCACCCCTCCCCGGTGGCCTGGCACGGCTGCCGCGGCGCGGATCGCGGACCTGGCCGTCGGGCGGTCCGTCGACCTACCGGGGGCGGTGCGGGCGACCAGGCTGGCGGACGCCGGGACGGGCCGGGGACCCGCCCCCCCGGCCGACGTGCCGCGCCGGCGCCACGTGCTGGTCGCGGTGGCCGACGACCCCCTGCCCGCGATCCCCCTGCCCCTCGACGGGCGGGTCGCGGTCCCCGGGTTCGGGTGGCTGGACGTCGGGCGCGGGGACGATCTCGCCGGGCCGGACCCCGAGCCCCCGACCCGCCCCGTCTGGCGCCGGTGGGACTGGACCGCCATCCTCGACGCGGGCGACGGCCACCTCGCCGTCCGCGGCCGCCGGCCCGAGGGGGACCGGGCCGCTCGCCGGGTGCTGCAGACCGTGCCCGCGGCCCTGCGCGGGCAGGTGCCGCTGGTCGTGGACGGCGCGGACCGGGTCCTGATGGCGGCCGAGGTCGTCCTCGCCCCGCCACGTCCGGGGGCCCGGTCGGTCCGGTTGACCGCCCGCCCCGATCTGTAGCCCGCACCCGCGGCCGGCTACGCTGCGCGCCCATGACCTCGCATGCCGAGCCTGACCACCCGGACATCGAGAAGATCCTCATCACCCACGAGGAGATCCAGGCGCGTCTGGCGGTGCTCGGCGAGGAGATCAGCCAGCACTACCGGGGTGAGGAGGTCGTCACCGCGGCGGTCCTGAAGGGCGCCTTCATCGTCCTCGCCGACTTCGCGCGGAACCTGTCCATCGACACGGTCTTCGACTTCATGGCGGTGTCGTCCTACGGCGCCTCGACGAAGTCGAGCGGCGTCGTGCGGATCCTGAAGGACCTCGACACCGACATCGAGGGCCGCCACCTGCTGATCGTCGAGGACATCATCGACTCGGGCCTGACGCTCAGCTACCTGCTGAAGAACCTGCGGGCCCGCAAGCCCGCGTCGATCGAGATCATGTCGCTGCTGGTCAAGCCGGACCAGCTCCAGGTCGAGCTCCCCGTCCGCTGGACCGGGTTCGAGGTGCCCAACGAGTTCGTCGTCGGCTACGGGCTCGACTACGCCGAGAAGTACCGCACCCTCCCCTACATCGGGACGCTGAAGCCCGAGGTCTACGCCTAAAGGAGCCGTAAAGCCCCAGGCCGCACGCCGGTCGGTCCCAGGAGGCCGCTGGTAGCATGCGGCTGCAGGCGCAGCCTGCACCACGAGGGGCTGCAACGCGTATCGACTGAGGATCCACCTCGAATGAATGTGCAGCGCTTCCTGCGGGGGCCGGTCATCTGGATCACCCTGCTGCTCGTGCTGGCCGTGCTCATGGTCTCGAGCCTGGGGTCCGGCGGCGAGGTCACGGAGCTGACCTACGGGGAGTTCACCGAGCGGCTGGAGGCCGACGAGGTCGACTCGGTCACGATCCTCTCCCGCGCCAACCAGCTCGAGGGTGAGCTGGCCGACGGCAGCGCGTACACGGCCACCTACGACCCGGTGATCAACGACGAGCAGCTCGACCGGCTGCTCGACGAGGCGGGCATCCAACCCGAGGACCTGGACGTCAACGCCCAGGACCAGAACGTCTTCATCACGCTGCTGATCAACCTGGTCCCGTTCGCGCTGATCCTCCTGCTGTTCTTCTTCTTCATGTCGCAGATGCAGGGCGGCGGCCGCGGCGTGATGAGCTTCGGGCGGGCGAAGCCGAAGCAGGTCTCGAAGGACCAGCCCAAGGTGACCTTCGAGGACGTCGCCGGCGCGGACGAGGCGGTCGAGGAGCTCCGCGAGATCAGGGACTTCCTGTCCAACCCGACGAAGTTCCAGGCCATCGGGGCGAAGATCCCGAAGGGCGTGCTGCTCTTCGGCCCCCCGGGCACCGGCAAGACCCTCCTGGCGCGCGCCGTCGCCGGCGAGGCGGGGGTCCCCTTCTTCTCCATCTCCGGATCCGACTTCGTCGAGATGTTCGTCGGCGTCGGCGCCAGCCGCGTCCGGGACCTCTTCGAGCAGGCCAAGAGCTCGGCCCCCGCGATCATCTTCGTCGACGAGATCGACGCCGTCGGCCGCCACCGCGGCGCCGGCATGGGCGGCGGCCACGACGAGCGCGAGCAGACCCTCAACCAGCTCCTGGTCGAGATGGACGGCTTCGACGTCCGCACCGGCGTGATCCTGATCGCCGCCACCAACCGCCCCGACATCCTCGACCCGGCCCTGCTCCGCCCCGGCCGCTTCGACCGCCAGATCGTCGTCGACCGCCCCGACATCGAGGGCCGCAAGGCGATCCTGAAGGTCCACGCCCGCGGCAAGCCCCTCGCCCCGGACGCCGACATCGAGGTGCTGGCCCGTCGCACCCCCGGCTTCACCGGTGCCGACCTGGCCAACCTGATCAACGAGGCCGCGCTGCTGGCAGCCCGTCGCGGCATGGCCGAGGTGACGATGGCCTCCCTCGAGGACGCGATCGACCGGGTCATCGCCGGGCCGGAGCGCCGCACCCGGATGATGGACGACGAGGAGAAGCGCCTCATCGCCTACCACGAGGGCGGCCACACGATCGTCGGCCACGCGCTGCCGCACGCCGACCCGATCCACAAGGTGTCGATCATCGCCCGCGGGCAGGCGCTCGGCTGGACCCTGTCCCTCCCCACCCGCGACAAGTACCTGGTCAGCCGCGGCGAGCTGATCGACCGCCTCGCGATGATGCTCGGCGGCCGGGTCGCCGAGGAGCTGACCATCGGTGACTACACCACCGGTGCCAGCGACGACATCGCCAAGGCGACCGCCACCGCGCGGGAGATGGTCACCCAGTACGGCATGAGCGAGAAGCTCGGCCCGATCGCCTACGGCGAGAAGGACGCCCAGCCGTTCATCGGCAAGGACGGCGGCCACAGCCCGAACTACTCCGGCGGGATCGCGGGGACGATCGACACCGAGATCCGCGCCCTCATCGACGAGGCGCACGACGAGGCGCTCGAGATCCTGGTCGACAACCGCGCCGTGCTCGAGGAGCTGGCGGAGGCGCTGATCGAGCACGAGACCGTGGAGAAGGAGGCCCTCGAGGCCATCCTCGGCAAGGTCACGTCGCGCCCCTCGCGCAAGATCCGCCCGCTGATGCACGGGGAGCCGTCCGGCTGGAGCTCGTCGGCGGTCCTCGGCGCGCTGCGACGGTCCACGGGGGCTCCCGGCGAGGTCGAGTCGCCCAGCACGATCCACGCCACCCGCTCCGAGGACCCGCCCCGTGGCTGACGCCGCCGGTGACGCCCACGAGGCGGGTGACGCCCACGAGATCGTCGGCGCCCGCGACCACCTCGACGAGTCCAACGACCGCGTCCGCGTCCTGACCAACGCCGAGCCGCGCGCGAGCTTCGACCACGAGAAGATCCGCGCCGGCGTGCGGATGCTGTTCGAGGGCATCGGTATGGACCCCGCCGACCCGCGGATCGTCGACACCCCGGACCGGGTGGCCCGGATGTACGACGAGATCTTCGCCGGCCTGCTGGTCGACCCGGCGGACGTGGTGGACACCGTGTTCGACGAGGGCCACGACGAGATCGTGATCGTCCGCGACATCCCCTTCGCGTCGGTCTGCGAGCACCACCTCGTGCCCTTCGTCGGGCGGGCCCACGTCGGCTACCTGCCGGCCGTCGGCGGCCAGGTGACGGGTCTCAGCAAGCTGGCCCGGCTGGTCGACGTCGTGGCGAAGCGCCCGAACCTGCAGGAGCGCATCACCGCCGACGTGGCCGACACCCTCGAACGGGTCCTCGAGCCCCGCGGCGTGATCGTCCAGATCGAGGCCGAGCACTTCTGCATGACCATGCGCGGCGTGCGCAAGCCGGGGGCGGTCACCGTCACCTCGGCGGTCCGGGGCATCATGCGGGAGGACGCCCGCACCCGCGCCGAGGCGATGGCGCTGATCGGCGGGTCGCGCGGCGCCGCCTACGGCTCGTAGCCACGTAGCGCCCAGCCGTCCACGGGCGGGGGAGGGCCAGGGGTAGGCTGCTGCCGCCATGTCTTCGGTCCCGCCGCCCCCCGCACCGCTCGTCCGCATCGTCGACGCCAGCCTCGGGAGCGACACCCAGGTCAAGCTCGTCGTCAGTCGCGTGTCGAAGCCGGACCGGCTGCGCTCGGCGTGGTCCTCCTCCGGCGCGGTGATCGAGCGCGTCGGGGACCGCATCCACGCCACCAGCACCGTCGAGGCGCTGGCCCGTGCAGCGGGCCGCTCGCTCGACCGGGACGAGGCGGGCGCCCTGGACCGGGCGCTCCGGGAGGCGGTTGCCGCCTGGACCGGCGTCGCGCCTGCGCTCCGTGCGCGGGGCCGGACCCTCCCGACCGACCAGCGACCCCTGGTGATGGGGATCGTCAACGTGACGCCGGACTCGTTCTCCGACGGCGGGGCCCTCTACCCCGACGGCCACCCCGGGCGGGCCATCGACCGGGCCCGCGAGCTCGTCGCCGCCGGTGCGGACGTCGTGGACGTCGGCGGGGAGAGCACGCGTCCGGGCGCCCAGCCGGTGTCCGCGGAGGAGGAGCTCAGCCGCATCCTCCCGGTGGTCCGGGCGCTGATCAGCGACGGGACGTGCGTGTCGATCGACACGCGGAAGGCCGACGTCGCACGCGCCGCGCTCAAGGAGGGGGCGCAGATCGTCAACGACGTCGGTGCCGCCGCCGACGACGACCTGGTCGCCGAGGCCGCCCGCACCGGCGCGGTCTACGTCCTGATGCACTCCCGGTCGACGCCGGCGGACATGGCCGACCACGCCGACTACGAGGACGTGGTCGCCGAGGTCTACGAGTTCCTCGTCGACACCCTCCGCCGCTGCGAGTCCCTCGGCCTGTCCCGCGAGCAGGTCGTGGTCGACCCCGGCATCGGGTTCGCGAAGACCGCGGAGCACAACCTCCAGCTCCTCCGCGCCGTCCCGCAGTTCCGCTCCCTCGGCCGTCCCGTGCTGATCGGGGCGTCGCGCAAGAGCTTCCTCGCCACCGTGTCAGGTGCGGAGTCCATGGCGGAGCGGATGTCCGGCAGCCTCGCCGTGGCAGCCCTCGCGACCGCCGCCGGCGCGGCGTTCGTGCGGGTGCACGACGTCGCCGAGACCGTCCGGGCGGTCCGCACCGCCCGCGCGGTCGCGGCGGGGCAGACCGACTGGGCGCCGCTCACCCGCTGACCGGCGCAGGTCACCCGGCGCGCGCGACCGCACGGGCCCGAACTGCACGTCGCCGGGTGGGGTGCCACCGCTGGACTGCACGTCGTCCGGTGGGCGCCGAGGGTCAACCGCACGCTTCACGGCACCCTCCGGGACAGCGTGCAGTCGGTCCGGTCGGCGCACCGGACAGCGTGCAGCCGGGTCGCTCGACGCACCGGACCGCGTGCAGGTGGAGGGGGGGACCGCCGGGTCAGCGGGCTGCTGGACCGACCGCGGGCTCCCCGGGGGTGACCGTCGCGGCGGCCTCCGCTTGGGCGGAGGTATCCGTTCGGGCGCGCTGGGACCGCGAGGTCACCGCCGCGCCGAGGATCACCAGCGCCGTGCCGACCACGGCCAGCGGGGCGATCGCCTCGTCGAGCAGCACCACGCCGAGGACGATCGCGACGACCGGCACCAGGTAGATGGCGATCGAGCCGCGGGCGGCGCCGACCCGTCCGGCGAGCGTCGTCATCATCGCGAGCGCCGTGCCGGTGCCCAGCACGCCCAGGGCGACCACGGCGAGGGTCGAGTCCCAGCCGAACGACGCCTCGGGCAGCGCCACCGCGGCGAAGGGCGCGGTCATGAGCGCCGCCAGGCCCTGGGCGCGCATCTGCACCGCGAGCGACCCGTAGGACCGCTGGAGGGGCACGGCGATGTTGAGCGCGATCCCGTACAGGATGGTCGCGAACACGACCAGGCCGGCGCCGAGCGCGACGGACCCCTCGGTGTCGAGCGTCGGCAGGCTGATCGCCACGATGCCGGCGAACCCGGCGACGAGCCCGATCAGCACCCCGCGCGGCGGCAGGCGCCGGGCGATGAGCGTCGCGACCAGCGCGGACCACAGCGGCACCCCGCCGTTGAGCATGCCGGCGAGGGACGAGTCGATCCACTGCTGGGCGATGGGGAACAGCAGGAACGGGATGGCCATCCACAACAGACCGAGCAGCGCGATGCGCGGCCAGGCGCCGGGGTCCACCGACCGCCGTGACGCCGGCACGGCGGCCAGGGCAGCGGTGCCGAGGGCGAGGCGCAGGAAGGCGATCTGGGCCGGCGCGAAGTGCCGGAGCCCCAGGTCGATGAACAGGAAGGACGCACCCCAGATCGCCGCGAGGCCGAGCAGAAGCGCCCAGTCGCCGATGGTGAAGGAATCCAGCTCGCGGTCGGTCATGTGGCGCACCATGATCGCCGTCGCAGGCGGGCCACATCGGCGACCACCGGACATCGATCGTCACGATCCTGCCACCGGCCACCGGACGCCGACCACGCCGGGGACTGGCACGGCGGCGACCCCAGCGGCTAGCGTCCGCGGTCGATGGCAGCCCAGCACTCGATCGATCCCGACGGACGCCCCTACGACCCCGCGGCGGTGCCGGCGAAGGACGTGGTGGGCGCCGAGGGGTTCTTCGCCGTCGACATGCGGGCCGGCGTGGTGACCGCGGTCGACGACTTCCCCGAGGCCCGCAAGCCGGCCTGGAAGCTGACCGTCGACTTCGGCCCGGTGATCGGCGAGCTCCGCACCTCCGCCCAGATCACCAACTACACCGCCGCCGAGCTCCTCGGCCGCACCGTGGTCGGGGCGGTCAACCTGGGGGAGAAGCGCATCGCCGGCTTCACCAGCCAGTTCCTGGTCCTCGGCGCGCTCGACCCCGACGGCACGGTCCGGCTGCTCGAGCTGCCGGACGGGGTGCAACCCGGCGCGCCGATCGCCTGACCGCGTCCACCTGACCGCGCACCGCCCCGGCGCGTAGCCTCGCGGCACATGGACGTGATCGAGATCAAGGGCCTGCGGGTCGTCGGGCACCACGGGGTCTTCGACTTCGAGAAGGCCGACGGCCAGACGTTCGTCATCGACGCCACGCTCGACGTCGACCTCTCGGCGGCGTCGAGGTCCGACGACCTCGACGACACCGTCAACTACGGCGTGCTCGCCGAGACCCTCGCCGACGCGGTCGCGAGCACGCGCTTCGACCTGATCGAGCGCCTCGCCGGCCACCTCCTCGACCTGATCATGGCCGACCCCCGGGTCGCCGGCGCGCAGGTGCGCATCGCCAAGCCGGACGCCCCGGTCGCGGCGGACCTCGACGAGGTCGCGGTCTGCCTGCGGCGGCGCAGGGCCTGACGTGCGGGTGCGCATCCGCGAGGCGGTCGCGCTCCGCCAGCCACCGGCGGGGCCGGAGGCGGTGTTCCTCGGCATCGGCGGCAACACCGGTGATCGGCTGCACTACCTGAACCGCGGCGTGCGGCTCCTCGACCGCCACCCGCGGATCAACGTCGACGACGTCTCGAGCGTGTACGAGACCGCTCCGATCGGACCGTCGGACGACCCGTACCTCAACATCGCGGTCCGCGTGCTGACCGACCTCGCGCCCCTGCCCCTGCTGCGGGCCTGCCAGCGCGTCGAGGCCACCCTCGGGCGGGTCCGCTCGACCCGCTGGGGCGCTCGGACCATCGACGTCGACGTGCTGCTCTACGGCGACCGCCAGCTCACCGCCGACGTGCTGACCGTCCCGCACCCCGAGCTCGCGAACCGGGCGTTCGCCCTCGTGCCGCTGACCGAGGTCGCCCCCGGGTGGCGACTGCCGGACGGTCGCAGCCTCGCGAAGGCGATCGCGGACCTGGCACCCCTCGAGGGCATCACCGCGATCGGGCGGCAGGTCTCCGTCGAGCCGCTGCCGTCGGGGCCCCCCGACCTCGCGATCGGCACCCCGTGATGCGGGTCGCGATCGTGGGGCCCGGTCGCGTCGGGGGCGCGCTCGCCCTGGCCCTCGCCCACGCCGGGCACGACGTCGTCGCGCTGGTGCCCGGCGACCCCGCGTCGGCGTCCCTCGCGCGCGCCCGGTCCCTCGTGCCGCAGGCCGCGGTGGTGGCGCTGGCGGACCTCCCCCGCGACGTCGACCTCGTGGTCGTGACCACACCCGACGACCAGGTCGCGGCCGTCGCCCGGGCCGCGGGGGCCGCCGACGTCGTGGCACCCGGCCAGCGGTGGGTGCACATCGCTGGCGGACTCGGCCTCGACGCCCTGGCGGTCGTCCGCGCCGCGGGCGGTCGGGTGGCCGCCTGCCACCCCGCGATGACCGTCCCCGACCCCGAGCGGGGGTACGCGAACCTGCCCGGCGCGTCCTGGGCAGTCACCGCGGAGGATGCGGACCTCGGGTGGGCCCGCACGCTGGTGCTCGACCTCCGCGGGTCGCCGGTCACCCTGGCCGCGGACGACCGGACGCTGTACCACGCGGGCCTCACCCTCGGCTCGAACGCGACCACGGCGGTCGTCGCCATGGCCCGCGACCTCCTGCTCGGCGCGGGCGTCGAGGACCCGGCGGCGTTCCTGGTGCCGCTGGTCACCGCGTCGGCCGAGGGGGGCGCCCGGCGCGGCGTCGAGGCCCTGACCGGGCCGGTGCGCCGCGGCGACCACGGGACGGTGCGCGCCCACCTCGGCGAGCTCCGGCGCAGCTTCCCCGAGGCGGTCGAGGCCTACGTCGCCCTGTGCGACCTGCTGCTCCGCCAGTCCGTGCGCGCGGGCCTGGACGCCGAGCGCGCCGCCGCGGTGCGGGCGGTGTTGGACGAGGTCCGCGGCTGAACCTAGTGTGCAGGTGCACGGGTGACGCCCGTCGAGCCGTGCCGCCGCGACCGCGCGGCGTGACGTCCGAGAGAGGATCGATCGTGGGGAACCGAACGATGGCGACCGCGCGGGCAGCCCTGGCGCTGGCCGTGCTGAGCCTGCTCGCCGCCGGCTGCCAGGTCCGGGTGGACGCGGGGATCGAGCTGCAGCCGGACGACGTGGCGTCGGTCGACCTGACCATCGGCATCCGCCTCGAGGAGGGCTTCCCGAGCGACGTCCCGACCGAGGACGCGATGTCGGTGGAGGACACCGAGTCCGAGATCGCCGACCTCGCCTCGACCTGCGGCTTCGACGCGTCGGCCGCCGACATCACGCAGTACGACGAGGACGGGTTCATGGGCGTGAACGTCGCCCTCGACTCGATCCCCCTCGACGCGGTCAACTGCTTCTTCACCGAGCAGGGTGACGACCAGTTCTTCCAGTCCTTCGAGCTCGAGCGGGACGGTGACGAGTACGTGTTCGCCGCCACGATCCCCGACCTGACCCAGGGGTTCACCGAGGCGTTCAGCGAGGGCTTCAGCGAGGGGCTGGGCGGCCAGAAGCGCCAGGTGGCCGCGGAGGGCGATGCACCGCTCGACGAGGACGCCTTGGGGGACGCGCTCGAGGAGGGCTTCGGCGAGGCCCTGCAGAACCCCGAGGAGCTGTTCGAGATCACCATCCGGGTGACGTTCCCGGGCAACGTGGGGGAGAACAACGCCACCCGCGTCGAGGGGACGACCGCGATCTGGGAGGTCGGCGCGGGTGAGACCCAGCTGATGGCCCGCGGGGAGGCCAGCGAGGGCGGCGGGCTCGGCGGCACCCTCCTGTGGGTGCTGGTCGGGATCCTGTTCCTCGCGGGACTCGGCCTGATCCTGTTCCTGGTCCTCCGGGGACGGAACCGGACCTCACCGACCGACACGCCCGCCTACCAGGGCGGGCCCCCGGGCACCGGCGTCCCGCCGGGGCACGAGGGCGCGCACTTCCCGCCCGCCGGGGGCCCCGGCACCGTCCCGCCCCAGGGCGCGCCGGGCCAGGCGCCGCCCCCGGGCGTGGCTCCCGGCGGTCCCCCGCCCGCGTCGTGGGGCGGCACGCCGCCGGTCTCCCAGACCCCGCCCCCGCCCGGCGATCCGGGCGGGTGGGGCCAGTCCCCCCAGGCACCCCAGCCCCCTCCCCCCCAGCCCCAGGCGCCCCCTCCCCCGGTGCCGGACCAGTCCCCGCCGCCGCCCGCCCCGGAGGGACCGGCCGACGGCGGCGAGCCGCCGGCCCGCGGCGCCACCCGCACCTTCCGCCCCCAGGACCTGCTGCCGCCCGACGAGGGCCAGCGCCCGCCGCAGTAGGTGGCCGACGCTCCAGCGGTCGCCCGCACCAGCGCGGCGGTCCGCGCGGCGCTGGACGGCCCCCTCCGCGCCGGCCGGTCCATCGGCCTGGTGCCGACGATGGGTGCCCTGCACGAGGGGCACCTGTCGCTGGTGCGGGCCGCCCGGGCCGGGACCGACGTGGTGGTCGTCTCGATCTTCGTCAACCCGCTGCAGTTCGGGCCGGGTGAGGACCTCGACGCCTACCCCCGGACCTTCGACGCCGACCTGGCGGCGCTGACCGGTGAGGGCGTGGACCTGGTGTTCGCGCCCGAGGCCACGGCCTACACCCCTGCGGACGCCCGCACGACCGTGCACGTCGTCGGACTGACGGACGGGCTCGAGGCGGCCAGCCGACCGACCCACTTCGACGGGGTCACGACGATCGTCACGAAGCTCTTCAGCACGGTCCGCCCCCACCGCGCCTACTTCGGCGAGAAGGACTTCCAGCAGCAAGCCGTCATCCGCCGGATGGCGCGCGACCTGGACCTCGGCGTGGAGGTCATCACCCGACCGGTCGTGCGCGACCCCGACGGCCTGGCGCTGTCGAGCCGCAACACCTACCTGAGCCCCGACGAGCGGCGTGACGCGCTGGCCCTGTCCGCTGCCCTGGCCGCAGCGCAGCGCGGCTGGGCGGGCGACGCCGATGCGACGAGGGCGGACCTCCTGGGTACACTCGGGAGCGCTCCGGGAGTGCGTCTGGACTACGCGGAGGTCATAGACCCCGAGACCCTCGAACCGCTCGAGGGCGTCCACGACGGACCAGCCCAGGCAGTGGTCGCGGCACACGTCGGCGACACCAGGTTGATCGACACCGCACCGCTGCAGCCCGCGAGCACCGACCGAGCCTGAGACCCCACAGCGATCGGCTGGATCCCGCAGCACCGACTCGTGCACGCGAGCGTGCAACGACGGGACCGGCACGAGGAAGAGGTGGTGTGCGTGTTCCGCACCTTGATGAAGTCGAAGCTGCACCGCGCGACGGTGACCGGCGCCGATCTGAACTACGTCGGGTCCATCACGATCGACCCGGACCTGATGGACGCGGCCGACCTGATGCCGAACGAGCGCGTCCAGATCGTCAACAACAACAACGGCGCGCGGCTCGAGACCTACGTCATCTCCGGCGTTCGCGGCTCGGGCGACATGTGCCTCAACGGCGCCGCCGCCCGCCTGGTCCAGCCCGGCGACACGATCATCGTGATCAGCTACGGGATGTTCGACCGCGAGGAGGCCGCGGTCCACGAGCCGACGGTGATCATCCTCGACGAGTTCAACAAGCCGGTCGACGTGCGCGCCGACGAGCCGGCCCACACCGTCCTCACCTGACGGACCCGGGGCACCTGGCGCACATGGCGACGGCGGAGGGGGAGCGCGTGCCCGCCCTGGTGGCGCTGGCCGATGTCGTGGCGACCGCCCTCGCCGAGGACCTCGGGGAGGGGTGGGTCGTCGACGACGACCTGACCGCCGCCGCGACCGTCCCCGCGACCGCCACGGCGACGGCCCGGTTCGTCCCGCGCCAGCCGGGCGTCGTGGCCGGGCTCGGTGCGGTGGTGGCCACCTACGCCCTCGTCGACCCCTCCACCACCGTCACCCTGCACGCCGCGGACGGCGATCCCGCCGTCCCCGGCCGCGCGGTCGCGACGGTCAGCGGGCGGGCGCGGGCGGTGCTGGTCGGCGAGCGGACCGCCCTCAACCTGCTCACCCACCTGTCGGGGATCGCGACGGCCACCCGCCGCCTGGTCGACGCGGTCGACGGGGCCTGCGCGATCCGGGACACCCGGAAGACCCTCCCCGGCCTGCGCGCCCTCGAGAAGGCCGCCGTGGTCGCGGGTGGCGGCGCCAACCACCGGATGTCGTTGGTCGACGAGCTGCTGGTCAAGGACAACCACGTCGCCGCCGCCGGCGGCATGCGCCAGGCCGTCACCGCGGCCCTCGCCGCCGCCGGCGGTCGTCCGGTCCAGGTCGAGGTGGACTCCCTCGACCAGCTCGACGTCGTCCTGGCCGCCGGCGCGGAGCGGGTCCTCCTCGACAACTTCTCCCTGGCCGACACCCGCGAGGGCGTCGCCCGCTGCCGGGCGACCGGGCGGACGGTCTTCGTCGAGGCCAGCGGCGGGATCACCGGGGAGCGGATCGACGAGGTCGCGGCCTGCGGCGTGGACGCGATCGCCGTCGGCGCGTTGACCCACTCCGCCGGCGCGCTCGACATCGGCCTCGACATCGACCTGGACCCCGACCCCCCCCTCCACCCCGACCCCCACCTCCACCCCGGCGGGGACGCCTGATGCTGCTCGCCGTCGACGTCGGCAACTCGACGACGGTCATCGGCGTCTACGAGGGCACCGAGCTGGTCGAGCACTGGCGGGTGTCGACCGAGTCGGGCCGCACCGCGGACGAGCTCGCGCTGGTGTTCCAGGGCCTCATGGCCTTCCAGAACCTCTCGTTCTCCCGCAACGTCCACGGGGTCGTGCTGTCCTCCGTCGTGCCGATCGTCACCGAGCGGCTCGTCGAGATGACCCGCAAGTACTTCCTCTTCCCCCCGATCGTCGTCCGCCCGGGCACCCGGACGGGGTTCGCGATCAACATGGACAACCCGCGCGAGGTCGGGGCGGACCGGCTGGTCAACGCGATCGCCGCCCACGACCGCTACGGCGGCCCGGGCGTGGTGGTGGACTTCGGCACCTCGACGAACTTCGACGTGTACACCGCGAAGGGCGAGTTCATCGGCGGGGCGATCGCCCCAGGCGTGATGATGTCGATGGAGGCGCTCAGCGCCCGCGGGGCCCAGCTGCCGAAGTTCGAGCTGCGCAGCCCCCGCTCGGCCGTCGGCCGCAACACGATCGAGGCGATGCAGTCCGGCGCGGTCTACGGGTTCGCCGGGCAGGTCGACCGCATCGTGACCGAGATCGCCGCCTCCCTGGTCGACGCCGGCCACGCCTCCCCGACGGTCGTCGCCACCGGCGGGCTCGCGTCGGCCATCGTCGAGGAGTGCCGGACGATCGACCACTACGAACCCTGGCTGACCCTCGACGGGCTCCGCCTGATCTGGGAGCGCAACACCGGGTGACCTCGGTACTGTCGGGCGCGTGAGCACCGTGCCGCCCGACACCCCCGTGCCGCCCGACACCCCCACCGCGCAGCGCCGGTCCGCGCCCCTCGGGTGGGTGCTCGCCGTCGTCCTGCTCGTGGTGGCACTCGCCGCCGCGGGCACGGTCGCGGTGGTGCAGAGCGCGCGGCTGTCCGACGCCCGGGAGGACGTCGCCGCCCTCGAGGCGCAAGCCGCCGCGGACGCCGCCACCATCGAGGAGCTGCAGTCCGAGCCGGCGCTGCCGGACGCGTTCGGCGACGTGTTCGGCGAGGGCGGCCTCGAGGACCTGCTCGGCGAGGACGGGCCCCTCGGCGAGATGTTCGGCGAGGGCGGCGGACTGGAGGACCTCTTCGGCGGGGAGGGCGGGCTCGAGGACCTCTTCGGCGCCGTCGCGGAGGCGCCCGACGTCACGGCCTGCCTGTCCGACGTCGAGGACCTGCCCGACGTGTCCGACGCCGACCTGGCCACCCAGTTCGACGAGGTCGCCGGCGCCGTCGAGGTGCTCCGGGGAGCGGAGTTCCCGTCCGCGATCGAGCCGACGCTGATGACCGGCGAGGAGATCAGCGAGGTCTTCACCGACGAGGTCACCGAGGTCTACCCGGCGGAGGAGGCCGACGCCGACCGCCGGATCCTGGCGGCCCTCGGCGCGGTCGACGCCGACATCGACCTGATCCAGACCCAGATCGACCTGCTGGGCGCCCAGGTCGCGGGGTACTACGACGACGAGACCCAGGACCTCGTGGTCCGGGCCGACGCGGCGGACGAGCCGCTCGGGGGGCTCGGGCTGATCTCGCTCGCCCACGAGATGGAGCACGCCCTCACCGACGCCGTGGTCGGGTTCCCCGACCTCGATGCCTTCGGCGACGACGAGGACGGCCAGCTCGCCGCCCTCAGCGTGGTCGAGGGATCTGCCGTCGCCCTCCAGAGCCGGTTCCAGACCGCGTCGCTGTCGCTGTCGACCCTGCTGACCGACCCAGGCCTGCTCGACACCGACCAGGGGCTCGACGAGGTCCCGCCCTACATCGCCGACAGCCTCACCTTCCCCTACCTCGCCGGGCCGAGCTACACCTGCGGGCTCTACGGCGAGGGCGGGTGGGACGCCGTCGACGCGGCGGTCGCGGAACCCCCGGCCACCACCCACGAGATCATGTTCCCGTCCGCAGCCGGCGTCGAGTACGTGGACGTCCCCCAGCCGTCCGGGCCGGATGGCTACGAGCTGGTCACCCGCCGGACCTTCGGCGCCGCCCCCCTCAGCTGGCTCTTCGCCGCTCCGGACGGCGACGAGGCGGCCGCCCTCGACGACCCCGAGGCAGCGGTCGAGGGATGGCGCGGGGGGGCGGCGTCGCTCTTCACCGCAGGCGAGGACTCCGCCGTGGCCCTGGTGCTCGCCGGCGAGGCGCTGTGCGATCCCGTCACCGAGTGGTGGCGCGCGGGCGCGACGGGGGAGGAGGCGGCGGCGCAGGCTCCCGAGGTGCTGGTCCGCGCCACCGCGGAGGGGGAGTGGGGGGTGGTCTCCTGCGACGGCGCCGACGTGCGCGTGGGGATCGGGCCGTCCGCGGAGGTCGCCCGGGCGGCGATCAGCTGAGCCGAGGATCAGCTGGCACCGGGCCACCGCTAGCCTTCCCGCCCATGGACGAGCGGACCGAGGACCACAGCCACCTCGACGAGCTGATGCGGCAGCGCCGGGAGACGGTCGATGCGTGGCGGGCCGAGGGCGTCGAGCCCTACCCCGTCGGGATCGAGGTGACCGACGCGCTGCGGGACGTCGCCGCGGCCTGGGCCGACCGCCTCGAGCCGGGGGAGGAGACCGACCACGAGGTGGCGGTCGCCGGCCGCATCGTGCTGCGCCGGGGCCACGGCAAGCTCGTCTTCCTGGTCCTGCGCGAGCGCGGCGTCGACCTGCAGGTGATGGTCAGCCTGGCCGAGGTCGGCGAGCAGGTGATGGCCGGCGTCGACCGGCTCGACGCCGGCGACTGGGTCACCGCCCGCGGCCGGGTGATCCGCTCGCGCCGGGGGGAGCTGAGCGTGATGGCCGCCGACGTGGCGATCATCGCCAAGGCCGTCCGCCCCCTGCCCGACAAGTTCCACGGCCTGAGCGACGTCGACACCCGCTACCGCCAGCGCTACGTCGACCTCATCGTCACCGAGGAGACCCGACGGGCGTTCGCGATCCGCTCGGCGGTGATGCAGGCGCTGCGCAGCGAGCTGATCGAGCGGGACTTCGTCGAGGTCGAGACCCCGATGCTCCACCCGATCCCGGGCGGGGCCGTGGCCCGCCCCTTCACCACCCACCACAACGCCCTCGACGTCGACCTGTACCTGCGGATCGCCCCCGAGCTGTACCTCAAGCGGCTGATCGTGGGCGGCATGGACCGCGTCTTCGAGCTCGGCCGGGTGTTCCGCAACGAGGGCCTGTCGACGCGCCACAACCCCGAGTTCACGATGCTCGAGACCTACGAGGCCTACGCCGACCACGCCGACGTGATGGCCATGACCGAGGCGCTCGTCCGCCGCGCGGCGCGGGAGGCCACGGGGTCCGAGCAGGTCACCTACGCCGGACGCCCCGTCGACCTCGGCGCTGCCTTCGCGCGCCGCCCGCTCCTCGACCTGGTGCGCGAGGCCACCGGCGAGGCGGACCTCGCCTACGACGCCGACCTCGCCGAGGTCCGGGCGCTGTGCGAGCGGCACGAGGTGCACGTCGAGGCGCCGTGGGGCGTCCAGAAGCTCGTCGTCGAGCTGTACGAGAAGCTGGTCGAACCGACCCTGTGGGACCCGACGTTCGTCACCGAGCACCCCGTCGAGACCTCCCCGCTCGCCCACGCGCACCGCTCCGAGCCCCACGTCACCGAGCGCTTCGAGCTGATCGTCGCCGGACGCGAGCTCGCCAACGGGTTCTCCGAGCTCGCCGACCCCGTCGACCAGCGCGCGCGGTTCGAGGCGCAGGCCGCCGCGAAGGCCGCAGGGGACGCCGAGGCGATGGTCGTCGACGAGGACTACCTGCGCGCCCTCGAGTACGGCCTGCCGCCCACCGGCGGCCTCGGGGTCGGCATCGACCGGCTCGTCATGCTGCTGGCCGGCGTCGAGTCCATCCGCGACGTCATCCTGTTCCCGACCCTGCGGCCGGAGGCCGGCAGCTAGCGTCAGCGGGCCCGACGGCCCTTCAGGCGCTCCATCTCGCGGCGGTCCTTCTTCGTCGGCCGGCCGGCGCCGGGATCGCGGATGCCCTCGAGCAGGTGGGTCACGTCGCGCGTCGGCGGCGGTGGGGACCGGTCCACGTAGCAGTCGACGGCCACCTTCGCCCCGACGCGGGTCTCGATGACCCGGGCGACCTCGACCACGCGGGGCCAGTCACCGACCCGCGCCTCGACCACGTCGCCGACGCCGACCGCTGCAGCGGGCTTCACCCGGTCGCCGTTGACGCGGACGTGACCGGCGCGGCACGCCTGCCCTGCGGCCGTCCGGGTCTTGTAGAGCCGGATCGACCACAGCCACTTGTCGACTCGTGTCGTCTCCACCCCGCCCAGTGTGGCAGGCGCGGCGGGGCCGGGCGGACCTGGTCAGCCGCGGTGCTGGTCAGCCGTCGATGCCGTCAGCCGCCGATGATCGTGGCGACCGACGTCGACCCGCCGGCGGGGGTGGCCGTGCCGGGGAGCGGCTCGGAGAAGTCGAGGATCGGGGGCTCGACGCCGACCGGCGGCGGTGCGACGCCCGAGTCCGACAGGTCGAGGGCGACGATGAGGATCTCCACCCGGCGGTTCGTCGCGCGGTTCTCGGGGCTGTCGTTCGGGACCAGCGGCCGGTGCTCGCCGTAGCCGGCGGCGGAGATCCGGTCGTACGGGAAGCCGTGGACCTCGCCGAGGTGCTGGAGCACGGCGATGGCGCGGTCGGTCGACAGGTTCCAGTTCGTGTACCCGCCGCGGTTCATCGGCTGGTCGTCGGTGTGCCCCTCGATCACGACGGTGTTCGGGGCGTCGAGCAGCACCGGCGCGATCTCGCCCAGCACGGTGTGCCCGTCCGGGTTGAGGACGGCCGACCCGGTCGCGAAGAGCACGTCGTCGGTCGAGATCGAGATCACGAGGCCCCGCTCGTCGTCGCGGATGTCCGCGGAGATGGGGATCTCGAGGTCGCTGAGGGCCTCCTCGAGCTGCTCCTCGACGGCGTTGAGCTGCTCGGCCGCCTCGCCGGCCGCGCCGGTGTCGGTCTCACCCAACTCGTCGACCAGCGGGTCCTCGGGGTCGCTCTGGTTGCGCTGGGGGGCGATCAGCGAGATCGGCGTGGCGCTCGTGTCCTCGAGGCGGGTGCCGTTGACCAGCCCCATCTCGACGGCCGGGTTGTCGAACGGGCCGGCGAGGCCGGACACGAACGCCTCGAACTTCTTCGCGTTCGTGTCGGACACGGCGAACAGCATGACGAAGAACGCCATGAGCAGGGTGACCATGTCGCCGTAGGTCCCGAGCCACCTGCCGGTGTCGGCGGGGGGATCGGGCTCCTTGCACCTGTGCTTGGCCATGTGCGGGCTCCCTGCGGCCTAGGCCGCGGCGGCCATGCGGTCGGAGTAGCCCACGTGCTCGCTCGGCGGCAGGTAGGACTCGAGCCGCTCGACCAGCATCTGGGGGCTCATCCCCGCCTGGATCGACAGGATCCCGTCGAGGACGACCTGCATCGAGGCCTGCTCGGCGTCGCTGATCAGCTTCAGCTTCGAGGCGAACGGCAGGAACATCATGTTCGCGAAGATGACCCCGTACAGCGTCGTCAGCAGGGCCACGGCCATGCCGGCGCCGAGCTGGGAGGGGTCGGCCAGGTTCCCGAGCATGTTGATCAGGCCGATGACCGTGCCGATCATGCCGAAGGTCGGCATGTAGCCGCCGACGGCCTCGTGGAAGCTGATCATCTTCTTGTGGCGGGTGCCGACGGCCTCCATGTGGATCATCAGGGTCTCCTCGACCCGCTCGGAGTCCACGCCGTCGAGGATCAGCTGGGTGCCCTTCTTCAGGAACTCGTCCTCGATCTCGCCGAGCCGGGACTCGAGGGCGAGGACGCCCTCGCGCCGGGCGACGTCGGCGAGCTGGGCCATCATCGTGACCGTCGCCGAGTTGTCGAAGCTCGCGCCCTTGATGGACTTGAGGATGCTCGGGACGATCCGACCGAGGTCCTCCTTGTCGAGGCTGGACATGGCCGAGCCGAGGGCGCCGAAGAACACCAGCACGAAGGACGACGGCCCGATCAGGGGGCCGAAGCTGTTCCCGTCCATGACCGTCGACACGATGATCGACAGGAAGGCCATGGCGAGCCCGCCTATGAGTGCGATGTCCATGCGTGCGGTCCCTGCCTCGTCCGTGAAGCGACGGACGTGGTCCATCCACGCCCTGCAGGAAGAGGATCGGCCGCCGCCCGGCCGACTTGAGGGCAGACTTCACGCAGCGTGATGTCCCTCAGCTCAGGGCCTCGTCGGCCGACCAGGAGGGGAGCTCGGCGCCCCCGTGAGGCACGTCTCGTCGAGGGCGGCAGCTTGCGGCCCTGGGTAGGGTGGGGCGTGAGGTGACCACCCCGATCCGGGCCGGATCCGCCGGTGCGATGACGATACGGTTCACCGGACTCCCCGCTACTGCCCAGGGGGCACAGAGATGTTCGAACGCTTCACCGACCGAGCACGGCGAGTTGTGGTTCTCGCTCAGGAAGAAGCTCGGATGCTCAACCACAACTACATCGGCACCGAGCACATCCTGCTCGGGCTGATCCACGAGGGTGAGGGCGTGGCCGCGAAGGCCCTCGAGTCGCTCGGCATCTCCCTCGAGGGCGTGCGCGAGCAGGTCGAGGAGATCATCGGCCAGGGCCAGACGGCTCCGGCGGGTCACATCCCCTTCACGCCGCGCGCGAAGAAGGTCCTCGAGCTGAGCCTGCGGGAGGCGCTGCAGCTCGGGCACAACTACATCGGCACCGAGCACATCCTGCTCGGCCTGATCCGCGAGGGCGAGGGCGTCGCCGCCCAGGTCCTCCAGAAGCTGGGCGCGGACCTCAACCGCGTGCGCCAGCAGGTCATCCAGCTGCTCAGCGGCTACGCCGGCGGCGAGTCGGGGTCCTCGACCTCCGGCTCGGGGCAGAAGGCCGGCGTCTCCGGTGGCTCCGGCGAGGGCGAGTCGAAGGGCTCGGCGGTGCTCGACCAGTTCGGGCGCAACCTCACCCAGCACGCCCGCGACGGCAAGCTCGACCCGGTCATCGGCCGCAAGCGCGAGATCGAGCGGGTCATGCAGGTCCTCAGCCGCCGGACCAAGAACAACCCGGTGCTGATCGGCGAGCCAGGTGTCGGCAAGACCGCGATCGTCGAGGGCCTGGCCCAGATGATCGTGGCCGGGTCGATCCCCGAGACGCTGAAGGACAAGCAGCTCTACACCCTCGACCTCGGCGCGCTGGTCGCCGGATCCCGCTACCGCGGTGACTTCGAGGAGCGCCTGAAGAAGGTGCTGAAGGAGATCACGACCCGCGGCGACATCATCCTGTTCATCGACGAGCTGCACACCCTCGTCGGGGCGGGCGCCGCCGAGGGCGCGATCGACGCCGCGTCGATCCTGAAGCCCATGCTGGCCCGCGGCGAGCTGCAGACCATCGGCGCGACGACCATCGACGAGTACCGCAAGTACCTCGAGAAGGACGCCGCGCTCGAGCGCCGCTTCCAGCCGATCACCGTCGAGCAGCCCTCGATCGCCCACACGATCGAGATCCTGAAGGGCCTGCGCGACCGCTACGAGGCCCACCACCGCGTCACGATCACCGACGACGCCCTGGTGGCCGCGGCGAACCTCGCCGACCGCTACATCTCCGACCGCTTCCTCCCCGACAAGGCGATCGACCTGATCGACGAGGCCGGGTCCCGCCTCCGGATCCGCCGCCTGACCGCCCCGCCGGACCTCCAGGACCTCGAGGACGAGGCCAACGAGGTCCGCAAGCAGAAGGAGGCGGCGATCGACGACCAGGACTTCGAGAAGGCCGCCCGGCTGCGCGACGAGGAGAAGAAGCTCCTCGAGCGGAAGGCGGCCCGGGAGAAGGAGTGGAAGTCCGACGGCATGGACTCCGTCCTCACCCTGGACGAGGAGGACATCGCCGAGGTCCTCAGCAACTGGACGGGCATCCCGGTCTTCAAGCTGACCGAGGAGGAGACCCAGAAGCTGCTGCGGATGGAGTCCGAGCTCCACAAGCGGATCATCGGCCAGGAGGAGGCCATCGCAGCCGTCTCCAAGTCCATCCGCCGCACCCGGTCCGGCCTGAAGGACCCGAAGCGCCCCGCCGGCTCGTTCATCTTCCTCGGCCCCTCCGGCGTCGGGAAGACCGAGCTCGCCAAGACGCTGGCGGAGTTCCTCTTCGGCGACGAGGACGCGCTGATCCACCTCGACATGTCCGAGTACATGGAGAAGCACACGGTCAGCCGCCTGATCGGCTCGCCTCCGGGCTACGTGGGCTACGAGGAGGGCGGCCAGCTGACCGAGGCGGTCCGCCGCCGGCCCTTCAGCGTGGTCCTGTTCGACGAGGTCGAGAAGGCCCACCCGGACGTGTTCAACAGCCTCCTGCAGATCCTGGAGGACGGTCGCCTGACCGACAGCCAGGGCAAGAGCGTGGACTTCAAGAACACCGTGCTGATCATGACCTCGAACCTGGGGACCCGTGAGCTGGGTCGTACCCAGACCGGCTTCGGGGTGCAGGACGAGGCCAGCCACTACGAGCGGATGAAGTCCCAGGTCGATGACGAGCTGAAGCGCCACTTCCGCCCGGAGTTCCTCAACCGCATCGACGACACGATCGTCTTCCACCCCCTGACCCAGGAGCAGGTGAAGGCCATCGTGGACCTGATGATGAAGCGGGTGAAGGGCCAGCTGAAGGCCAAGGCCCTCGACATCGAGCTGACCGAGGACGCGAAGGACTGGCTGAGCAAGAAGGGCTACGACCCCACGCTGGGCGCCCGGCCGCTGCGCCGGACCATCCAGCGCGAGATCGAGGACGCCCTCAGCGAGAAGCTCCTCTACGGCGAGTTCAGCGCCAACCAGCTGATCGTCGCGGACATCGAGGAGGACGCCGTCGTCTTCCGCGCCGTCGACGCCCCGGAGGTCCCGCCGATGGAGCTGGCCGGCACCGGCAGCGACGCCGAGGACTGACCAGCCCGACCACGATCACGACGCCCCGGCCGCCAAGAGGCCGGGGCGTCGTCGCGTCCGCGGCGCGGTGGCGCCGCACCCGATGTCTCAGATCTGAGCGCTCGGTGCGCGGGCGGACCTCGTGCTCAGATCTGAGGATCAGGGCGACCGACCGGAGACCGAGATCTGAGGGGCAGGTCCGTCGGCGGAGCTACCCCTCAGATCTGAGGATCAGGGGTCAGTGCCGGCGGCGGCGGATGGTGCGGTGGAGCAGGACCGAGCCGATGAGCCAGGCGGCCACGGCGGCCCACCACCAGATCTGGCCGTCGGCGAAGAGGCGGTGGGACAGGCTGTCGGCGTAGACCGCCGGCGGGGCCATCCAGCTCGCGAGCGCCGGGGTCGTCGCGACGCCGTCCGGCAGCCCGGGATCGCTCAGGTTCGCGCACGCCACCTTGTTGCCGTCCGGGTCGTGCAGGACGACCGACCGCGCCTCCGGCCCGGCGATGGCGAACGCGGTCGCGGTGCCGCGGCCGACGCCCTGCGCGTCGCTGATGAACGACGGGTGGATCTCGTTCGGCGGCATCGTCGACCCGCCCGGGGTGAACTGGAAGTGGTCGCCCCCGGAGTTCGCGCAGGTGTCGACGTGGACGTGCACCGGCACGGTGGTGCTGGCGGGCAGCCCCTGGACCTGCAGCTCGACCTCGGTGGTCCCGTGGACGGTGCGGACCATCGTCGCGGTCCCGCTGACCTCCCCGTAGGCCTCTGACGCCTCCGGCAGCGGGGCGATCGAGCCGACGCTCCGGTACTCGCCGTGGCTGCGGTCCCCGCGGGTGTCGCCCTCGACCCCGCCCGTGACCTCCGCCAGCTCGGCCACGACGTCGTCGGACAGCGCCGCGGTCCCGCCGACGACCCGGATGTCCTCGGCGACGGCGGCCTTCTCGCCCAGCAGGGCGCTGGCCGGCTCGCCGAGGGAGTCGGCGGGGACCTGCAGCAGGACGCCCTCGGCCACGGCCGCCGCGGCCGCGGCGCCGAGCGCGTCCGGCCAGTTCTCGACCGTGGCGATCCACCACCCGGTGTCGTCCTGACCCATCTGGATGCCGAGCTCGGCCATCAGCGCGCTGGTCTCGAGCGCGTCGGCCCCGGCGGTGCGCTCGACGTCGCTGATGTCGGGGTCGACCTCGGGCAGCGACCCCTCGACGGCCTCGGACACCGCCTGGCCGACCACCCGCACGTCGACGACCTGCCCGCCCTGGAGGAACGAGCGGACGCTCGGCGCCAGCTCCTCTGCGGGGGTGAGCAGGACCGGGCGGGTCACCAGCGCGCCGACGGCGGAGGCCGCCAGCGCCGAGGCGAAGTCGTTCCCCTCCACCAGGAAGGCGTTCCCGCTGCCGATGGACTCCGCGATCATCACCGCGGTCTGGAAGCGGTCCCCACCGCCGATCCGGGTGACGTCCTCGATGCCGGCGGCGGCGAGGTCGGTGACCACCTGGTCGTCGAGGGCCGCGGTGCCGCCGAGCAGCCACGCCCGGGTGGCGCCCAGCCGCGCGATCTCCTCGGCGACGCGGTCGTCCAGCCCGGCGCGGGGGGTGATCAGCAGCGGCGCCTCGAGGTGGGCCGCGAGGGGCGCGCCGGCCAGCGCGTCCGCGAACTGCTCGCTGGTCGCGATCACCACGTTCGCCGCCGCGCCCGGGAAGGCCTCGCGGCTGACCTCGAGGGCCGTCCCGATCCGCTCGTCACCGGCGAGCCGCTCGATGGTCGCGCCCTCGGGTGCCCGCCCCGCTGGGGGCTCTGGTGTGGAGAACCAGTTGCACAGCGGCGGGTTCGGCATGTCGTCGCGGTCGTACTCCGCGCACGTCGCCGCCGCGAGGATCCCCGGACCCGGCGTGAACGGCGGCCGGTTGTCGCAGTCCGACGGCAGGGGGATGCCCGGGACCTGCGCGGTGCCCGACCCGTCGCCGACGGCGCTGGTCGCCTCCCCGTCCACGCCGGTGTTGCCCTCCCAGCAGTTCCCCTCGCCCTCGCCGTCCCAGACCATGTCGGTCCCGTTGGGCTGGGCCAGGCCGTTGGGGTTGATGCCGTAGGCGTTCTCCCGCCAGGTGTTGAAGTTCGAGGTGTCGAACTGCAACAGCGGGTCGTCCTCGCCGCGCAGCGTGGCGGGGACGAAGAACTGGAAGGTCCCGTTGCGCCAGTTGTCGTAGATCGTGTTGTGCTCGTAGAGGTTGTAGTTCCCGCCGGCGAGCACGATGCCGGACCCGACCGGCAGGGGGACGACCGGGCAGACGACGCCCTCGTCGTAGTCGCGCTCGGAGAACGGTCCGGTGCAGACGCCCTGCTGCACGAAGTCCTCGAAGTAGCCGGTGTTGTTCGAGTGGAACAGGTTGTCGTGGAAGTACGCGTGGTCCTGCGGCAGGCCGGGGTGGTCGGGGAACAGGCTGTCCATCGCCGCGCCCACGGCGTTGTGGTCGAACTCGTTGTGGTGGGTGTGGACGGAGTTCCCGGCCGTGCCCGAGTACCCGAGGGTGTTGTGGTGCCCACGGCAGCCGCGGATCTCGGTGCCGAGGCGCAGCCCCTCGTTGTCGTCGAAGAGCCCGGCCTCGGCGTTCAGGTCCGTGGCCGAGCCCGGGTAGATCGCGGAGTCCCCGTTCCCGTACCCCTCGCAGTTCTGGTACAGCCCGTGGTCGACGGCGAAGGACAGGAACCCGTACTCGTCGTTCCAGCGGGTCAGGACCTCCTCGAACGCGAACCCGTCGGTCTCGAGGACGTAGACCGCGTTGAACTCGAAGCGCTGGACGGTGAAGTTCCGCAGGTACAGGCCGTCCGCGCGGTCACCGCGGATGCCGTTGAGCTGGGAGTAGTCGCCGTCGATGACCGTGTCGAGCGGGGAGGCACCGGTCCCCTCGATCTGGAGGTCGCAGAGGGCGTTGTCGCAGACGCCGTCGCCGTCGGAGTCCCCGAGGATCGGGATCAGGTTCTGCAGGTAGGGGCACTCGACCTGCTCGTCGTAGGTCAGGATCAGCGACCCCGGGTCGTTGTTCCCCTCGTCCTCGGCGGGGTCGTCGAGGGGCGGCAGCGGGATCGGGCCGATGTCGATGCCGCCGTCGCCCTCGGTGGTCCCGATGTCCATGCAGGACTCGTCGACCGCGCCGACGTACGGCTCCTCGCGGTACACGCCGGGCATGAGGAGGATGCGGGTCCCCTGCTCGCCGCTCGCGCGGATCTCGTCGATGGCCTCGTTGAGGTGGGTGTGCTCGCACTCGGCCAGCAGGGCTTCGTTGCGCTGGCGCAGCTCGGGCGGCAGCACGCGCAGGCGGGCCGGGGTGTCCGGCTTGCACACGACCTCGGTCGGCCCGTCGAAGCGGTACGTCGGCGTCCCGAGCTGCCCGCTCGGGAACGTCGCGTCGCGCTCGGGGTGGGCCGCTGCGGGCAGGGCCATCACCCCCGCGAGCATCCCGACGACGAGGACGACGATGAGCTGACGGCGCATGTGGGGCTCCCGGTGGCGACTGCGAGGACAATGCGTACCGCATGCGGACTTCGCCGTCGAGTCCCCGGGCACCTGCCGGCCACCGGATGGCTACGGAACCGGAACACCTGGTTGTTCAGGTCGCCACCTCACGTGACGATGATGAGGTGCACCCACCGCCGCGGAGGGTCCGGCGCACAAGCGCGCCGCGCCCGAGCGGGTGACGGTGGCGACCCAGACGAGGCCCGGCGCGCCAAGAGCGCCGGGCCGTTGTCGTCTCCGGGAGCTCGAGCCGATAGCCTGCGGCCGCCCTGCGCCTGCTCGGCGCCCGCTGCACCGTCGACTACGACGGGCGCCTGACCGCCCACCTGCCCGAGGCGCGGCGGCTGATCATGGTCAAGGCCGACGGTTGCGTGGCGATCCACGCCGACGGCGGGGCGTACAAGCCGCTCAACTGGATGAACGCGCCGAACACCCTGGCCGAGGAGCCCGACCGCTGGGTCGTCACCTCCCCCAAGGGCGAGACGCTCACCATCCAGCTGCACGAGCGCATCTGGGAGGCCGCCACCGAGCTGGGGGAGGACCCGGGGCTCACCAAGGACGGGGTCGAGGCGCACCTCCAGGAGCTGCTCGCCGCGAACACCGCCCCGCTGGGCGACGCGCTGACGCTGGTCCGGCGGGAGTACCCGACCGACATAGGGCCCGTCGACCTGCTGCTGCGGGACGCCGAGGGCCGTGCGGTCGCCGTCGAGATCAAGCGGCGCGGCGAGATCGACGGCGTCGAGCAGCTCGCCCGCTACCTCGAGCGGATGGAGCGCGACCCGCTGCTCCGCCCCGTCCGGGGTATCTTCGCCGCACAGGTCATCAAGCCCCAGGCCCGGGTGATGGCCGAGGCCCGCGGCATCGCCTGCGTCGAGGTCGACTACGACGCGCTCAGGGGCATCGAGTCCGACGAGCTCCGGCTCTTCTGACCGTGCCGCGCACCCCCGCGGGTCGCTCAGGCCGCCGGCACGTAGGTCGCCAGCAGCTCGCCGTCGTGCTCGAGGAGCCGGGACAGCCGCAGGGGGAGGGGCACGCCCAGGCCGTCGACCACCCGGCGGGGGTCGGTCCCGCCGGCCAGCGTCGGTGCCAGCGTGATGCAGAGCTCGTCGACCAGGCCCGCCGCGAGCAGGTCGGCGTTCAGCGACGGACCGCCCTCGACCAGCAGGTGGGCGAGCCCGTGCTCGTCTCGCAGCCGCGCCAGCCCGAGGGGGAGGTCGACGCGGCCGCTCCCGGCGCCCACGACCACGCCGCCGGCGTCGCGGACGCCCGCCACCCGGTCGGCGGGCGCGTCCTCGGGGGCCAGCACGATGGTGGGGGCCACCGCCTCGGTGAACAGCGGCGAGCCGACGTCCAGGTCGACGCTGGCCGTGACCACGACGATCGGCGCCGGATCCTCCCGCCCGTCTCGGCGACGGCGGGCTCCCCACCCCTCCCGCACCCGCATCGGCCCGTACCCCTCGGCGCGGACCGTGCCCGCACCCGCGACCACCGCGTCGCAGAGGTGGCGCATGGCCGAGAAGGCCTGGGAGTCCCCGTCTCCTCCCAGCCCACCGCTCAGGCCATCGGCGTCGGTCACGTGACCGTCGACGCTCGTCACCATGTTCACCCGGACCAACGGCGCCCGCGGGTCGTCGGGCCGGTAGGCGTCGTAGGCGTCGACGGCGTCGCGGGCGGACGGCAGCAGCTGGCGCATGGCGGGGTCCTGTGGGTGGAGGCGGTGGCGGTCGCCGGGGCGGCCAGCACCGGTGTACCCGACGGGGGCCGTGGGGGACCTCGTGCGCGCTGACGCGGTCGCCGACCGGGTGCTGGCCTGGCACGACCCGGCCACGCGCCGCCTTCCGTGGCGGGCCGGCACGACGCCCTACGGGGTGCTGGTCAGCGAGATCATGGCCCAGCAGACCCAGGCCGAGCGCGCGGCGGCCGCCTGGACGGCCTTCATGCGCGCCTTCCCGACACCGGCCGCGCTGGCGGCCGCACCCGTCGCCGACGTCATCACCGCCTGGCAGGGGCTCGGCTACAACCGCCGCGCGGTCAACCTGCACCGCTGCGCCACCGCCCTCGTCGCCCACCACGGCGGGGAGGTGCCCGACGACCTCGAGGCGCTGCTCGCGCTGCCGGGGATCGGGCCGTACACCGCGCGAGCGGTCCTGGCGTTCGCCTTCGGGCGCGACGTCGTGGGAGTCGACACCAACGTCGCCCGGGTGCTGGCCCGCACCGCCGACCGGGTCCTCGGCCGCGCGGAGGCCCAGCGCATCGCCGACGACCTGGCCGGCACCGGGCGCGGAGCCGACCTCGCGTCCGCCCTGATGGACCTCGGGGCCGGCACCTGCACCGCACGGCGTCCACGCTGTGACACCTGCCCGCTCGCGGTCGTCTGCGGGTGGCGGGGCGGCCCCGGCCCGGACCCCGCCGCCGCGGGGGCGCACCGCCCAAGGGCCCAGGGGACGTGGACGGGCTCGAGCCGCCAGGCCCGGGGACGCCTGGTCGACGCGATGCGCGCCGGCCCGATCTCGCGCGGCGAGGCGGCCGCGCTCGCGGGCGAGCGCGGCCAGGCCGTCATCGACGCGCTCATCGCCGACGGGCTGGTCGAGGCGACGTCGGACGGGTTTGGCCTGGCCGGATGGACGGGCAGGGATTGACCCAGCAGCGGGCCGGACCGGCCCGGACCGCCGCCGGAGCAGGCCCATGTCCACCACGGAACGAGGTAGCGCCACGGGGTCGTGGTGGCGCCTCGGACGCGATGGCTGGCAGTCGGTCCTCGGTTCTGCCGCCCAGGAGTTCACGCGGGACGAGCTCCCCACCTTCGCGGGCCAGGTGACCCTGCGGATCGTCCTCGCGCTGGTGCCGTCCCTCATCGCCGGCGTCGCGATCGCCGCCCAGCTCGTGGACCCGGCCGACATCGAGGAGCTGGTCGGCTCCGCGGACGACCTGATCCCCGGCGAGAACGCCCAGGCGTTCGTCCAGACCCAGCTGCAGAACGCCCTCGGCGAGCTCCGGGACGGCGGTCCCTGGGCGATCGCCCTGTCCATCCTGGTCGGGCTCTTCGCGGCCACGGGGGCCGCCGCCGCCCTGATCAACGCGCTGAACAAGGCGTACGGGGTGGAGGAGGCGCGCGGGATCGTCAGCCAGCGGGTCGCCGCCCTCGTGGTCGTCGCCGCCCTCGGCCTCTCGCTGGCCGGCATGTTCATCGCGATCGTCCTCGGACCCACGCTGATCGGGTGGCTCGTCCCCGACCGGTTGATGGAGCCGCCCCTCCGCTGGCTGATCACCGCGGGCCGCTACGCCGTGGCCGTGGTCATCCTGATGGGCTTCTTCGGCTTCACGTTCTGGTTCGCGCCCCACCGCGAGCGCCACCGCATCCGCTTCCTCACCCCCGGCGCGGTCGTCGGCGTCATCGGCTGGCTCGTGCTCAGCTGGCTGTTCGGCCTCTACGTCACGTTCACGCGGACCTACGCCGAGACGTACGGCTCGGTGGCGGGGGTGATCGTGCTGCTCGTGTGGTTGAACTACTCCTTCATGCTGCTGCTGGCCGCTGCGGAGCTCGACCACGAGATCGAGCGCCACCTGGACCGGGCGGAGCAGGCCGACCCCGCACCCGCGGCCACGAGGACGAGGTTGCGCGCCGCGCGACGCGGCAAGATGGGGGCCGGCCGCTCGGGCTGACCCCGGCGCGACCCGCCCGGATGTGCGTACACAGCATGGCCCATGTGGGCCAAAGTCCGTAGTCCCCACGCAGCGTCATCTAATGTCGCGCCCCGTCGTGTCGACAACGCCTTCATGATCGACGCACCAGTGACCCCCGAGGAGACCCCACCGTTGGACACCGACGTCCACGCCACCGGCCCGGCCGGCCTCGGTGCGTCCCCCGACCGCGACCCCGCGGAGCGGCTGAACCGCTCCTTCGCCGACTCCGACCGCCTCGCCGCACGACGGGTCATCCGTCCCGTGCAGCACTTCCTGCACACCGAGGCCTCGGGCGGCATCGTCCTGGTCCTCGCGGCGGTCGTGGCGATCATCTGGGCGAACTCGCCCTTCGCCGAGAGCTACGAGGCGTTCATCCACCACCACATCACGATCGACTTCGGCTTCCTCACCCTGGACGAGCCGATCGAGCTGTGGATCAACGACCTCCTGATGGCGGTCTTCTTCTTCGTCGCCGGACTCGAGATCAAGCGCGAGCTGGTCCACGGCGACCTGCGCGACCCGCGGACCGCGGCCCTGCCGATCACCGCCGCCATGGGCGGCATGATCGTCCCGGCGGTCCTCTTCACCGTCTTCAACGCCGGCGGTGACGGCGCGGCCGGGTGGGGGATCCCCATGGCGACCGACATCGCCTTCGCGGTGGGCATCCTGACCCTCGTCGGCACCCGCGCCCCCGCCAGCCTCAAGGTCTTCCTGCTGACCCTGGCGATCGTGGACGACATCGGCGCGATCATCGTGATCGCGCTCTTCTACACGACCAGCCTGGACGCGGTCTGGCTGGGCGTCGCCGCCCTCGTCGTCCTCGCGATCGTCGGCCTGCAGCGCATCCAGGTGAACTCGATCGTGCCCTACATCGTCCTGGCCGGCGTGCTGTGGCTTGCCGTCTTCGAGTCCGGGATCCACGCCACGATCGCCGGCGTCGTGCTCGGCCTGCTGACCCCCGCCTACCCCTTCCACCCGCCGGAGGCCGTCACCGGGACCATCCACAACCGGCTGCAGCGCCTCCGGGCGCTCCCGGCGGACGGCCGCGCAGACGAGGACGAGCAGAACGAGCTCGAGGGCATCGCCCAGCTGTCCCGCGACGGCGTGTCGCCGCTCCGGATCTGGGAGCGCCGCCTGCACCCCTGGTCGGCCTTCGTGATCCTGCCGCTCTTCGCCCTCGCGAACGCCGGCGTGAACTTCGATGGCGTGTCGTTCGGGAGCCTCTTCAGCGAGGCGGTGCCCCTCGGCGTCATCGTCGGCCTCGTCGCCGGCAAGCCGATCGGCGTCATGCTCGCCGCGTTCATCGCGACGAAGTCCGGCCTCGCGCGCCTGCCCCGCGGCGTCGGCTGGCTCGAGATGGGTGGCGTCGGGCTGCTCGCCGGCGTCGGCTTCACCGTGTCGATCTTCATCTCCGGCCTGGCCTACGCCGACCCGCACCTCGTGGAGATGGCGAAGGTCGGCATCCTCACCGCATCGGTCACCGCCGGGATCCTGGGCTTCGCCGCCCTCGCCGCCCGCAAGACGACGCCGTAGGGCTTCGCTCCGCCCGACCAGGCTCCCTGCGCTCGCGGTCGGGCGGCCCTACGACACGCTGCGTATGATGAGGCGGGTCGACAGAGGGAGTGCCCGTGGCAGAGCGCGAGGGAACGATGTTGGACATGCTCCAACTCGTCGCGCCTGGAACGGTGCTCCGCGAGGGCATCGAGCGGATCATCAAGGCCGGCAAGGGCGCGATCATCGTGCTCGGGTACGACAAGCAGATGGAGGAGATGCGCTCCGGCGGCTTCCAGCTGAAGGCGAAGCTGACCGGCCAGCACCTCTCCGAGGTCGCGAAGATGGACGGCGCGATCCTGCTCGACGACGGGTGCGAGAACATCCTGTGGGCCAACGTCCACCTCGTGCCGGACTCGTCGGTCACGACCATGGAGACCGGGACCCGCCACCGCACCGCCGACCGCGTGGCGAAGCAGACCGGCACCCCCGTCATCAGCGTCAGCGAATCGATGCAGATCGTGTCGCTGTACTTCGGGGACGACAAGCACGTGCTCGAGGACCTCTCCCAGATCATGTTCCGGGCCAACCAGGCCCTCGCGACCCTGGAGCGGTACCGCAACCGCCTCGACGAGGTCTCCGCCGCCCTGTCGGCCCTCGAGATCGAGAACGTGGTGACCCTCGGCAACGTCGTCTCGGTGCTGCAGCGCGCCGAGCGCGTGCGGCGGATCGCCGAGGAGATCGAGCACGCCATCGCCGAGCTCGGCACCGAGGGGCGGCTGCTGCAGCTGCAGCTCGACGAGCTCCTCCACGGCGTCGAGTCCGAGCGCGAGATGGTCGTGCGCGACTACGTGGCCGACCGCCGCCGGAAGGACGACAAGGTCCTCGAGGCCCTGGCGCGGCTCAGCGACGCCGAGCTGCTCGAGCCCGGCAAGGTCGCGAAGGCGCTCGGGTACAGCCCGGCGGAGCAGGGCGACGAGCGCCCGGTCGCCGCGCGGGGGTACCGGTTGCTCAGCCGCATCCCACGGCTGCCCGACAGCATCGTCCAGAAGCTCGTCGACAAGTTCGGCAGCCTGGACCGGCTGCTCGACGCCACCCTCGAGGACCTGAACACCGTCGACGGGATCGGCGAAGCCCGGGCGCGGTCGATCAAGGAGGGGCTGGCCCGCCTCGCGGAGTCGTCCATCCTCGAGCGCTACGCCTAGTCCGCGGGGACGCCGGGACACCGCGAAACCGCAGGTCAGCGGCCCGGAACCCACCGGCCATGTGTGGTACAATGGGCAATCGCACTAGTCGGGGAGGGCCAGGGCATCGGCACCTCCTCCGAGCGTGCGTCACAGTCCACACGAATCGGACAGGGGAATTGCATATGACCTATTCCGTCGGCGACACCGTCGTCTACCCGCACCACGGGGCGGCCGTCATCGAGCGCGAGGAGACGCGCAAGCTGCTGGGGGAGGAACGGTCATACCTCGTCCTCCGACTCACCTACGGCGACCTGACGATCAAGGTCCCCGCGGACCAGACCGACGAGGTCGGGCTCCGCAACGTGTGCGACGACAAGGAGATCGCCAAGGTGATCGGGGTCCTCAAGACCCGCGGCGCCAAGGTCCCCACGAACTGGTCCCGTCGCTTCAAGGCGAACAACGAGAAGCTCAAGGGCGGGGACATCATGAAGGTCGCCGAGGTCGTCCGCGACCTGTCCCTGCGGGAGATGGACAAGGGGCTGTCCGCCGGGGAGAAGCGGATGCTGTCGAAGGCCCGCCAGGTCCTGGTCTCCGAGCTCGCCGCCTCGCTCGGGAAGTCCGACGAGGACGCCGAGGCGCACCTGGACGAGATCCTCAACTCCTAGCGGGGCCGCCCCCGCGATCGTGCACCCCGCCCGGTACGCTCGTCCGATGTCGACGGACTCCGACGAGATACCGGGCGGTGTTGCGTTCGTCGAGCTGATCCGGCTCGCGATCGTCATCCTCGGGGCGGGGCTCGCGCTCGAGATCGCGGGGACCTACGAGTTCGACGACACCGCCCGCCTGGTCCTGACCGCGCTCGGGGCCGGCGGGGGCTACGTCATCGGCGGGGTCCTGGGCCGCTTCGTGCAGGGTCGGATCTCGACGGCGGAGAGCCGGCTGCGCACCGTCTCGACCTCCGAGATCGTCGCGGGCGCCGGAGGGGGGGTGATCGGGCTGCTGCTCGGCGCGGCGGTGTCGTGGCCGGTCCTCCTGTTCGGCGGCAAGGCGTTCACCGTCCCGATCGCCGTCGCCGTCATCACCACGACCGGGTGGACGGGCTGGCGGCTCGGCCGCAGCCGCGCCTCTGACCTGCTGCGCTACCTGGGGGCGGGCGGGCGGATGCCGAGCGGGTCGCGGGCCGCGGGCGGCTCGTACAAGCTCGTCGACAGCTCGGCGCTGATCGACGGCCGACTCGTCGACGTGTGCCGCGGCGGGTGGATCGAGGGGGTCCTGCTGGTCCCGACGTTCGTCCTGTACGAGCTCCAGGGCCTGGCCGACGCCGCGGAGCCCGAGCGCCGTCGGCGCGGCCAGCGCGGGCTCGACAACCTCGCGGCGCTGCAGCAGCTCGCGTCGGTCGGCGTGGAGGTCCTGGAGGAGCACCCGCCGGGTGACGAGGTGGACCTCCAGCTGCTCGCGGTCGCCCGGTCCCGCGGCACGCCGCTGCTCACCACCGACGCGAACCTGGCGCGGGTCGCCGAGGTCCAGGGCCTGAAGGTCCGCAACCTCCACAGCCTCGCCGACAGCCTGCGACCCCCGGTGGTCCCCGGCGACACCCTCGAGGTGCGCATCGCCAAGGAGGGCCGCGAGCGCCACCAGGGCGTCGGGTACCTGCCGGACGGCACGATGGTCGTGGTCGAGCGGGCCGCGGACGCCATCGACGCGACGGTCGCCGTCGAGGTGACCAGCATCATGGCGAACGCCAACGGGCGGATGCTCTTCGCGACCCGGACGGACCGGCCACGGCCGGTCAGCCGGGGCTCCTCGGCGTGAGCGTGCGCATCGGCCAGGGGCTCGACGTCCACGCCTTCGACGTCCAGACCCCCGACGATGCGCACGCGGCTCGCCCGCTCGTGCTCGGTGGCGTGGTGGTCCCCGGTCCGCCCCTGGCGGGCCACAGCGACGCCGACGTGGTGCTCCACGCCCTGGTCGACGCGCTGCTGGGCGCGGCCGGTGCCGGTGACCTCGGGGGCCTCGTCGGGGTGGACCGCCCGGAGACCGCGGGCGCGGACAGCGCGACGTTCGTGCAGGCGGCGGTGGCCGAGCTCGGGGGCCGCGGGCTCGCGGTCGGCAACGTCGACCTGACCGTCGTCGCGCAGCGGCCGCGGCTCGCCGCGCACCGCGAGGCGATGGCCACCCGCATCGCCGGTCTGCTCGGCGTCGCCGAGGGCGCGGTCTCGGTCAAGGCGACCACGACGGATCGGCTGGGGGCCATCGGCCGGGGCGAGGGGATCGCCTGCGTCGCGGTCGCGCTGCTGGTGCCCGCCGACCCCGAGGTCAGCTGACGGCGAGCGCCAGCGCGCTGAGGGCGACCACCGCGACGAGCAGCCCGAAGGCGACGCGCTGCAGGCGCTGCCGGCGGTGGAAGTCCCGGGTGCTCTGCCCGTAGCGCTGGCGCTCGATGCGGCGCACGACGCGCTCGGTCCGGACGCGCTCGCGCACGGACTGGCGGTTCACCTGCTGGTGCATGCAGACCCCATCGGCCGCCGCCGGCCGCTCCTTGAGCCCTGACCCGCTGGGAGGCCGAGGGCACCGACATCAGACCGCGAGAGGGTAGCGCGCGGCGTGCGGTCGACCACCGCGTACGCTGCGACCTGCCATGCGCCTGTACAACACCTTGACCCGGGAGCTCGAGGACGTCCTGACCGACGACGTGCGGTCCGGCGACCGACCGTTCGGCATGTACGTCTGCGGCCCGACCGTGCAGGACGTCCCCCACTTCGGGCACGCGCGGGCCGCGCTGGTGCCGGACCTGCTGCGCCGGCTGGTCGAGCACCACGGGATCGAGGTCCTGCACGTCCGCAACATCACCGACGTCGAGGACAAGATCATCGACCGGGCCAACGCCGAGGGTCGGGACCCCGCCGCGGTCAGCGAGCAGTACGCGCGGGTCTACGAGGCGCAGATGCGCCGCCTCGGCGTCCTCGAGCCGCACATCGTCCCGCGCGCGACGGGCCACATCATCGAGATGATCGAGCTGATCGGCGAGCTGGTCGAGCGCGGCTACGCCTACGCGGTCGACGGGGACACCCCCGGCCAGGACGTCCTGTTCCGGGTGCGCGCCTTCGAGGGCGACGGCACGCTCAGCGGCCGCAACCTCGACGACATGCTGGCCGGCGCGCGCGTCGAGCCGGACCCGCGGAAGGAGGACCCGGCCGACTTCACCCTGTGGAAGGCGGCCAAGCCGGGGGAGCCGAGCTGGGCGTCCCCCTGGGGGCCCGGCAGGCCGGGCTGGCACATCGAGTGCTCGGCCATGGCGCGGAAGTACCTGGACGGCCACCTCGACGTCCACACCGGCGGCAGCGACCTGATCTTCCCGCACCACGAGAACGAGATCGCCCAGTCCGAGGCGGCGACCGGCGAGCGCTTCGCCCGCCTGTGGCTGCACAACGGGATGCTCAACATCGACGGCGAGAAGATGTCGAAGTCCCTCGGCAACTTCATCACGCTGTCCGATGCGCTCGACACCTACGGCGGGGCGGTCCTGCGCCTGTACTTCCTGCAGCACCACTACCGCTCGATCGCCCAGTTCAGCCCCGACCGCCTGGAGGAGGTGCAGGCCGCGTGGCGGCGCCTGACGACCTTCGCGGCGAGCGCACCCGATGGCGGGGACGCGGACGAGGCCGTCCTCGATCGGGCCGTCGACGCGCTCGGTGACGACCTCGACACCCCCGAGCTGTCGAGCGTGCTGTTCGGCGTCGTCAGGGACGGCAACGCCGCGCTGTCCGGCGGGGACGCCGCTGCGGCGGCCACCGCGCGGGCGACCGCGATCGCGATCTGCCGCCTCGTCGGGCTGGACCCGGTCCAGCACGCCGGGGACGGACCGGACGTCGCGCCGCTCGTCGAGGTGCTGCTCGAGCTCAGGGCCCAGGCGCGACAGGACCGGGACTTCGCCACGTCCGATCGCATCCGCGACGCCCTGACCGCCGGTGGCATCGTGGTGGAGGACTCCCGGGACGGCGCCCGCTGGCGGCTCGCGTGAGCAGGCCGCGCAGGGGCGGACGACCGCAGCGCGGCGGCGGTGCCGACGACGAGCCCGCGCTCGAGGTCATCCCTGGTCGCCAGCCGGTCGCGGAGGCGCTGCGCGCCGGGCGCGCCCTCCGGTGGGTCGTGGTCGATCGGCGCGGCGGCGGGACCCTCGACGACCTGGCGGAGCAGGCCCGCCAGGCGGGCCTGGACGTCCGTGCCGCCACCCGCGACGAGCTCGATGCCATGGCGGGGGAGGTGCGCCACCAGGGCGTCGTCGCCGTCGCCGAGCCGTTCGCGTACGCCGACCTGGCCGACGTCGCCGGCGCGGATCTCGTCGTGGTCGTCGACGGGGTGACCGACCCCCGCAACCTCGGGGCGATCGTGCGCGTCAGCGAGCAGGCCGGGGCCGGCGGTGTGGTCATCCGCGACAAGCGGGCGGCAGGACCGTCCCCCGCGGCGGAGAAGGCCAGCGCTGGCGCGCTGTCCTGGCTGCCGGTGGTCCGCGTCACGAACATCGCCCGGGCCCTCGCGACGCTGCGCGACGCCGGCCTGTGGACCCTCGGCCTGGCGGGCGAGGCCGAGTGGACGGTGTGGGACGCCCCCCTCATGGACGAGCGGGTGGCGCTGGTCGTGGGGGAGGAGGGCCGAGGCCTGTCGCGGCTCGTCGCCGAGCAGGCGGACGCGCTGGTCGCCATCCCGATGGCGGGGCGGCTCGACTCGCTGAACGCCTCGACGGCCACCGCGGTCGCCGCCTTCGAGTGGCGGCGCCGCCACCTGGCGCGGGCCGCCGCGACTGGCTGAGCCGCGTAGGGTTGCCCGAGTGATGGACGCACCCGCGCAGTCCGGTGTGCGCGACGAGGAGCTGGTCGTGCGCGCCCGGCGCGGCGACGGGGTCGCACTCGACGCCCTCCTCGTCCGCTACCGGCCGGTGGTCCGGGCGCGAGCCCGGCGCTACCACCTCGCCGGCGCGGACCGCGACGACGTGGTCCAGGAGGGGATGGTCGGGCTGTACAAGGCCATCCGGGACTTCGCGCCCGACGGGGTCGATGGGCGCCCGGCGTCGTTCCGCACCTTCGCCGAGCTCTGCGTCGTCCGCCAGATCCTGACCGCGGTGCGGGCGGCGACCCGGGACAAGCACCTGCTGCTCAACGCCGCGGTGCCCCTCCACCCCGACCTGCCCCTCCCCGCGGACCGGCCCGGGTCGGGCGATCCCGCGGAGGACCTGATCCGACGGGCCGAGGCGGAGGTCGTGGGCAGGGTCGTCCGCCAGCTGCTGAGCGACCTCGAGGTGGCCGTCCTGGCCGGTCTGGCGGACGGGCACCGGTACGCCGAGATCGCCGAGGCGCTGGGGGTGACCGACAAGGCCATCGACAACGCCAGGCAGCGGATCCGGCGCAAGCTGGACGGTCCCCTCCGCCACGCGCGCGCCCGCGACCACGCTGCGTGATCCCGCGTTGACGTCATGTCATCGACCATCGACCGGCGGTGGACGCCGGCGGTACGGTGAGGTCGTGCGCGACGACGACCTCACCGCGGTGCTCGACCGGCTGGACCGCATCGCGCGGGCGCTCGACGTCGGGTGCACCAGCCTCGGCCACACCTACCGGGACGAGGTCGCGCGGGTCCTCCTCGAGACGTGCTGGGAGGGGATCGCCCTGGCGCACGGGCTGACGCTCGAGGTGGCCTACCACGACCTGTTCGGCGACATCGACGCGCTCTGCGCGGTGTGGGCGCAGGTCGCGGAGCAGACCGCGCAGGTGCACGCGGTTGAGCCGGCCGCCCGCGACGCCGTGGACACCTGCCGCACCACCGCCGCCGCGGTGGAGGCGCTCCGCGCGGGCGCCAGCGCCGTCGACGACGCCCAGCTGCAGGTGACCGCGCGCCCGCGCGACCGCCACGCCGCACGGGACGCCACGATCGCGATCCGCCGGCTGGAGGCGACGGCCGACTGCCTCTTCGTCGATGCGCTCGCCGACGACCGCCACGGCCGACTCGACGCCGCCATGGCGGTGCTCACCACCGTCGCGGCCCGTGCGGCCCGCGAGCGCGCCGCGGTCGCCCGCCGGGGCTGATGCGCCGGGGCTGGTCCGGCGAGGGCGACGGGGGTCCCGGCCGACTAGCCTTCCGGCGCCGCCCATCGCAGCCCCAGGGGAGGCGCAGTGACCGCCACGAACCTCACGCGTGAGGACGCCCGAGCCCGCGCGGCGTCGATCTCCGACGTCGCCTACCACGTCGAGCTCGACGTCGCCGACGGGGACCCGTCGACGTTCGGATCCACGACCCGGGTCACCTTCACCGCCCGCGAGGGCGCGGCCACGTTCCTCGACCTCGACGCGGTGGCGGTGGAGTCGGTCACCGTCGACGGCGTCGACGTGCCGGTCCGCCACGAGCGCGGGCAGCTGCACCTCACCGACCTCGCCGAGCGCAACGAGGTCGTGGTCACCGCCCGCTGCCCGTACAGCACGGCGGGGGCGGGTCTGCACCGCTTCGTCGACCCGGTCGACGACCAGGTCTTCCTCTACACCCAGTTCGAGCCCTTCGAGGCCCACCGCGTCTTCGCGTGCTTCGACCAGCCCGACCTGAAGGCGACGTTCGAGCTCGCCGTCCACGCGCCGGCCGGGTGGGAGGTCGTGTCCAACGGCACCGTCACCGACCGCCCCGACGCGGGTGAGGCAGGCCGGTGGACCTTCGAGCGGACCCCGCCCCTCCC
Source organism: Euzebya sp. (assembly GCF_964222135.1). Taxonomy (NCBI): domain Bacteria; kingdom Bacillati; phylum Actinomycetota; class Nitriliruptoria; order Euzebyales; family Euzebyaceae; genus Euzebya; species Euzebya sp. Next base: position 60,986 of record NZ_CAXQBR010000075.1, on the reverse strand, counting down.
CACCTACATCACCGCGGTGGTCGCGGGGCCCTACCACCGCGTCACCGCCGAGCACCGCGGCATCCCGCTCGGGGTCTACTGCCGACGCTCCCTCGCCGAGCACCTCGACCCCGACGAGGTCCTCGAGCTGACCCGCCAGGGTCTGGACTGGTTCGCCGCGACCTTCGACCGGCCCTACCCCTTCGGCAAGTACGACCAGCTGTTCGTGCCGGAGTTCAACTTCGGCGCGATGGAGAACCCGGGCTGCGTGACGTTCAGCGAGCGCTACGTCTTCCGGTCGCGGGTCACGAACGCCGCGAGGCTGTCCAGGGCCAACACGATCCTCCACGAGATGGCCCACATGTGGTTCGGCGACCTCGTCACCATGCGCTGGTGGGACGACCTGTGGCTGAACGAGTCCTTCGCGACGTTCATCGCCCACACCGCCGTCGCCGAGGCCACCCGCTTCGGCGAGGACTCCTGGGCGGACTTCGCCCACTCCGTGAAGGCCTGGGCGTACGCCCAGGACCAGCTCCCCTCCACCCACCCGATCGTGGCGGACGCCGTCGACACCCAGTCGGTCATGGCCAACTTCGACGGCATCACCTACGCGAAGGGCGCGAGCGTTCTGAAGCAGCTCCACGCCTGGGTCGGCGCGGACCCCTTCGTCGAGGGGCTGCGCAGCTACTTCGACGCCCACGAGTGGGACAACGCGACGCTCGCGGACTTCCTGGCCGCGCTCGAGGGCCCGTCCGGTCGTGACCTGACCCCGTGGGCGGCGACGTGGCTGCAGACGGCGGGCGTGGCGACCATCGCCGCGACCATCGAGACCGGACCGGACGACGTGATGACGTCGGTGACGATCACCCAGGACGCGCCGGCGGACCACCCCACCCTCCGCCCGCACCGCCTGCGCATCGGCCTGTACGACACCGGCCCCGACGGCCTGGTCCGCACCGACGTGGTCGAGACCGACGTCGACGGCGCCGCGACGGTCGTCGACGCGCTGGCGGGTCGACCACGTCCCGCGCTCCTGCTCGTCAACGACGACGACCTGGCGTACGCGAAGGTCCGCCTCGACGAGCGCTCGGTGCAGACCCTCGAAGCCGGCCTCGGCACGCTCCAGGGCAGCGTCGCGCGCGCGGTGTGCTGGAGCTCGCTGTGGGACGCCACCCGCGACGCCGAGCTGGCCGCGCGGCGCTTCGCCGAGCTGGTCGCCCACCACGGTCCCGTGGAGACCGACATCAGCGTGATGCAGACCCTGCTCCGCCAGGCCACCGCGTGCGCGGACCGCTACGGCGCACCGGAGAACCGCGACGCGATGCGCGCGGCCCTCGCCGACCTCGCCCGCGGCCAGCTCGGCGAGGCCGAGCCCGGCTCGGACGCCCAGCTGGTGTGGGTCCGCACGCTGGTGGCGACGCGGACCGACCCGGCCTTCGGCGCGGGGCTGCTCGACGGGTCGACGACCCTCGAGGGGCTCGCCGTCGACCACGACCTGCGCTGGTACGTCCTCGGGCACCTGGCAGCCGGCGGCCACGTCGACGCCGCGGCGATCGACGCCGAGCTCGAGCGCGACCCCACCGACGTCGGTCGCCGCGGTGCCGCGGCGGCGCGTGCGGCGCGACCGCTGGCCGAGGCGAAGGCGGCGGCATGGGAGACCGCCCTCGACCGCTCCACCACCCTGCACACGCGCCGGGCGATCCTGAGCGGGTTCTGGCAGGTCGAGCAGCAGGAGCTGCTGGCGGAGTACGCGGAGGGCCGCTGGGTGGACGCGCTCGCCGACCTGTGGGCCCACGCGAACGTCGAGGAGGCGCTCACCATGACCGAGGCGCTCTACCCCTCCGCCATCGTCGACGACGCCGTCGTGGCCGCTGCCGACCGGGCCCTGGCATCCGACCTGCCCGCCGTCGCCGGGCGCACGGTGTCGGAGAGCCGCGACGCGACCCTCCGCGCCCTCCGGGCCCGGGCGGCCGACCGCAGCTGAGCGGCGGGCACCCGCGCCGGTTCAGCGGGTCGCCAGGACCTCCGCCGCCGCCCGACGGCCCGACTCGACCGCGGCGTCGAGGGTCCCCGGGCGCGTGCCCGTGTGGTCGCCGGCGACGTGCCCCAGGCCGATCGGCTGGGCCAGGGCGGCGCGGGTGCCCCACGTGGCCGGGGAGTGCCCCGGGCGGCCGCCGAGCGCCCACGGCTCGTCGTGCCCCGCGCCCGTCACCGCGGGCCGGGCGGCGGCGAACGGCGCGGCGGGCATGCAGGCGTCGACAGCGGCCTTGACGGCGCCCACGGCCTCGGCGAGCGCGACCAGCCGGACGGCCTGGCCGCCGACGGCACCCGCCACCAGCAGCCCCGGTCCCCCCTCGCGCTGAGCCGCGGACTCAGCCGTCGTGCCGACCACCCCGTCGCCGAGCAGGCGGCCGGACAGGTCCTCGTCGCGCCACGACGGGGCCTCGTAGACCAGCAGGACGCGGGTCTCACGCCCGGTCGGGAGCGCCGCGAACCTCGCCGTCGCGTCCGGGTCGCCCAGGTCCAGGGTCGCGGCCACCGGGGCGGGCACCGCCAGCACGACGCGGTCGGCGCGCGTCTGCCCGCGGCTGTGGGTGACGATCGCGCCGCCGGGCCCCTGGCTGATCGCCGTCACCGCGTGGTTCGTGCGCACCGGCGCGGCGAGCGCGTCGGCCAGCGCCGACACGAGGACGTCCATCCCGCCCTCGACGGTCCGGGGCTCGGCGTCCGTGGACGTCCCGTCGGCGTCGGGGGCGGGCGCGAGCGCGGTCCCGACGAAGCCCGCGGACAGGTCGCTGAGGTCGTGGCCGACCAGGTCGCGGACCTGCGCGTCGAGGAGGCGGACCACCCGGGGATCGGGGTCCAGGGCGCGGAGCGCGGCGGGCACGGCGACGTCGACGACGTCCGGGTCGGCGTAGCGGACCAGCACCTCCCTGGCGGTGGCCAGCGCGGTCGCCTCGTCCGGGGACAGCGCGCCGGGGGCCCTGGTGGGGAGGCTGCCGAGGCAGACGACGTCGTCCAGGCCGGTCCGCGGACCCGCGTCGACCAGGGGGACGCGGACCTCCTCGGCCAGGCGGAGGACCGCTGCGTGGTCGGCGGCGATGCGGTCGGCGCCCGCCTCCATCCACGCGTCGGCCGGCAGGGGCCCGCCGCGGAGCGTGTGCACGCGCCCACCGACCCGTGCGGAGGCCTCCAGCACCTCCACCTGCCACCCACCCCGTTCGAGGTCGAAGGCCGCGGTCAGCCCCGCGAGGCCGGCGCCCACCACCACGGCCTGTCGACGGTCGACCTGGCGCTCCCGCGGCGGCGGTCCGGTGCACGCCGCCGCCCCGAGCGCGGCGAGGCCCCCCAGCACCGCACGTCGGCTGGTGCGCGCCACCCGGCTCAGAAGTCCGGGCCGACCAGGACGTGGATGTCGACGCCGTCGGACAGGCCCTGGTTCGCCTCGACGACCTGGAACCGCGGGTCCCGGGCGCGGAGCCCCTCGGCCTGCGGCTGGTTGCCGTCGGTGAAGTAGACCGTGGTGCGCTCGACGTCGCGCGACGAGCTCTGCCGCGCGACGATGTCGTAGCCGATCTGCTCGAGGGCGGACACGACCGCGTCGACCCTGGCCTGCCCGCCGCCGGCGTCGAGCACCTGGACCGAGGTCTCCGCCGGGGGTGCCGCGGCGGCGATCAGCTCCTCCGGGTCGACGGTGGGCGGCGCCGTCGGGGTGGCGCTGGCGGCCGTCGGGGTCGGGGTCGGGGTCGCGGCGGCCGCGGCGTCCTCGCTCGCGCTGGCCTCCGCCGCCGCCCGCTCGGCGGCGAGCGACGTGGCGTCGGGCCGCGCCTCGATGTCGAGGGCCCAGTTCAACCCGACGTACAGCGCCACCAGGAGGCTGCCCACGAAGATGAGGCGGGCGGCGTTCAGCGACAGCAGTCTCAGGAGGTTCTCCACGGCGAACCGCGAGGCTACTGCGAAACCCCGGATCGCTCGACGCGGCCGCCCGGCCGGGCGTCGTCCCCGTCGGGCGCGTCGGCTGGGTCCGGGGGCGGGCCGGCGCCGTCACCGGGCGCGGTGCCCGCGGCGTCCTGCAGCCGGCGGCGCAGGAGGAGGGGGTAGCCGATCAGGCCGACGGCGGCGAAGACGACCCACTGGACGGCGTAGGACAGGTGGTTGCCGGCATCGAGGCTGACCGGGCCGGCGGGCAGCGGCAGGTCGCCCGCGGTGCGGGCCTCCTCGTCGACCCGTTCGAGGTACGCGGTGGTGACCAGGTCGTCCACCTGCCCGCTCAGGCGCGCCAGGTCGACGCTGCTGACGAGCTCCGCGACGTCGCCGCCCGGCGGCAGGACCTGCCGAGCCGTGGTCGGCGGCTGGAGCCGGCCCTCCACCGCCACCTCGCCCGCCGGCGGCAGCGGCATCGGGCTGTCGAGCGGCATCCAGCCGCGGTTGACCACCAGCGTGCGGCCGTCGGCCAGCGCGAGCGGCGTCAGCACCTCATAGCCCGGCCGGTCCGCGTTCGATCGCGGGCTCAGCTGGACCTGCCCGTCGGCCAGGTAGGTCCCGGTGGCCGTCGTCGGGCGGTGCGCGACGTCCTCGGCCCCGAGGGCCTCGTCGAGCGGCACCGGCGCGCCGGCCAGCGCGGCCTCGGTCCGGGCGATCTCATCCTGGCGCTCGGCGTGCCGGTCGAGCTGCCACAGCCCGAGGTTCACGAACAGCACCACGATCGCGATCACGATGAGGTGCGTGACGATCCACCCCGGGCGCAGCAGCATGCGGGCCATGGCGTCCACTGTAGGTTTCGCCCGGTGCCGCCACCACCGCCCCCGCCGATCCGCACGCACCGCGTCGAGGTCGAGCCCGGGCGGGCGCTGAGCGTCCGCGAGCGGCCCGGCGACCGCCGCCCGTTCCTCCTCGTCCACGGGCTCGCGTCCAACGCGCGGCTGTGGGACGGGGTCTCGGCGGTGCTCGCCGCGGCGGGCCACCGGGTCGTCGCGGTGGACCAGCGCGGGCACGGCGAGAGCGATCGGGCCGCGACGGGCTACCGGTACCCGGAGGTGACCGGCGACCTCGTCGCGCTGGTCGAGGCGATGGACCTCGGCACCCCGGTCCTCGTCGGCCAGTCCTGGGGCGGGAACGTCGTGATCCACGCCGGGGCCGCCCACCCCGACCGGTGGCACGCGATCGCCGCGGTCGACGGCGGCACCATCGCCATCGGCGACCGGTTCGCCGACCCCCAGGAGGCCTGGGAGGCGCTGCGTCCGCCGCCGCTCGCCGGTCGCCCGGCCACCGAGGTCCGGGACATGATCGCCGCGGGGGTCGCCGGGTGGCCGGACGGGGCGCTCGAGGCGCAGATGGGCAACTTCCTCGAGCTCGAGGACGGCACGGTCCGGCCGCGTCTGGCGCTGGCCGACCACCGCCAGATCGTCGAGGCGATGCACGCGGCGGACCCGAGCGGCGTCTTCGGTGACGTGGAGGCCCCGGTGCTGCTGCTCCCGGTCCGCGGCGAGGGGGCCTGGGGGGCGGAGAAGGCGGCGGCCGTCGACGCGGCGCTGGCCGTCCTGCCCCGCGGTCGGGTCCACTGGTTCGACGGCGCGCACGACGTCCACCTCCAGCAGCCCGACGCGGTGGCCGAGGCCCTCCTGGCACTGGCGGCGGATCCCGTCGACGAGGTGTGACGCACCCGTCACACGGGTTTTGCATGCCGATCGACGGAAGGGGTCTACTCTGGGCCCGGTCGTGCTCCCTCCCTCCATAGGGCACGACCTCTGGTGTGGCCCTGCGCTATCGGCTCGGCGCGGGGCCACACCGTCCCCCTCCCCCTCCGGATGGCGGCACCTGGTGGCTCCGCACGCGCTGATCGGCGAGGATGCGCCCGATGGGATCCGGCGGTGCGCGTCGCCCCGCGACCGCCGTCTACGCCGCGGTCGCGGTGCTCGACGCCGCGCTCGCGGCCCGAGGTCCCACGGCCCGGCCGGTGCGACGGGTCACCAAGCCGCTGTTGATGCCGGTGCTGCACCTCGCGACGCGCCCCCGCGCCCGGCGGCGGGCCGTCGCCCGCGCCACGGCTGTCGCCCAGCTGCTGTCCTGGGCCGGCGACCTCGCGCTGCTGGGGGAGGGGCGGACCCCCTTCCTCGCCGGGGTCGGGTCCTTCGCGGGCGCCCACGTCGGCTACGTCGCGGCCTTCCGGTCCGTCCGCGACCCCGCGGCGTCCTGGCGGGAGCCCGGGCCCGTGGCCGCGGCCGGCACCTGGGTCCTGCTCGCGCCGGCGCTGGCCGCCGCGGCCGGTCGGGACGACCCCGAGCTGCGCCTGCCCGTGGCCGGCTACGCGGGGATCATCTGCACGATGGTGGCCGCCTCGACGGTCCTCGACCGCCACCTGCCCCGGCGGACCCGCGGCGAGATCGTCGCGGGCACCGCCCTGTTCCTGCTCAGCGACTCCCTCATCGGGGTGCAGCGGTTCCTGCGCCGCGCCCCCTCCCCGCTCCTCGAGGGCGCCGTCATGGCGACCTACACCGCAGGCCAGTGGTGCATCGCCGACGGGCTCCGGAGGGTCGCGGACGCGGAGCCGGGACGGGGAATCGAACCCCGGACATTCGCTTTACAAGAGCGACGCTCTGCCAACTGAGCTATCCCGGCGGGTGGCCGTCAGGGTAGCGGCGGGCCGCCCCCGGCGTGCGGCGGTTCCGCGGCCCGGGCGGGGGTGGTGCGTACGATCGCGCCGTCCACCCCCGAGGAGCTGAGGTGCTGTGCCCAGGCGAGAGCTGAGCGACCGCGACCGCGCGGTGCTCGACTTCGAGCGCGACTGGACCGCCCACCAGGGCGGCAAGCTCGCGGCGATCGCCGCGACCTTCGGGTTCTCGCCCACCCGCTACTACCAGGTCCTCGCCGAGTTGGTGGACTCACCCGCCGCCGAGCGCCACGACCCCCTGCTGGTCCGCCGCCTCCGCCGTCGCCGCCGCGCCCGCCACGCGCGGACGACCGCACCCGGACTGACGGACCACCGTGGCCGCGGGCAGACGAAGTAGGGTCACGGCGATGGACTCCTACGAGCAGGACGACTACGGGCCGGCGCCGACGCAGTCGTCGATCGCCGCGCCCCTCATCCGCGCCCTGCTGTTCGCCGCGCTGGCGTTCCTCATCTACTGGATCGTCTTCGGCAGCATGGGCGACGGCGAGGAGGTGACGGCCCTCGACGGCACCGAGACGCCGCAGGACACCACCCCGCTGGTGACCGGGAGCGAGATCCCCCTCGAGACCCTGCCCACCGGCCCGGTCACGGAGGCGCCGGGCCTTCCCGGCGGCACCGAGGGGCCGTCCGCCGCCCCGGCCGGGACCGAGACACCCGGCGCCGCGGGCGGCCAGGTCGGTGCGGGCACGTCGGTGCAGGTGATCGCCGGGGCGAACACCACCGCGGAGCAGTTCGACGCGGCCGTGCAAGCGCTCACCGAGCTCGGCTACGACGTGACCGAGTCCGGCGTCTCGCCGAACCCCTACCCCCAGACCACCGTGTTCCCGAGCCCCGGTCAGGACGCCGCCGCCCAGGCGCTGGTCTCCGCCGACGAGCGCTTCACCACGGTGGGGGAGAACCCCGGCACCCTGACCGAGCAGATCCAGATCCACGTCCTCGTGGGCGAGGACTGGCCCAGCTAGCCACGGCTCCGCAGGTCGGGACGGAGCCGGCGGGCGGCCAGGACCGCGTCGATCGCGTCGGCCACGCCGTCGCCGTTCCGCCCGGGGACGCGCACGCAGCCGGCCCCCTCCTCCCCGTGGCCGTTCGCCACGATGACGTAGGTCCCCACCTCGCCCGCCATCGTCAGGTCCTCGACGGAGTCGCCGACCGCCAGCGCCTGGTCGCGGGTCAGTCGGCGCTCGGCGAGGTCCTCGGCCAGCGCCGCCGCCTTCCCCGTCCCCCGCGCGACGAGGTGGTAGGCGTGCACGTCCGCGCGGCCCTCCCAGCCGCCCGCGCGCCCGTTGTCGAGCACGTGTGCCCAGCCCAGGCCCGCGGCCTCGAGCGCCGCGTCCGCCGCGGCGACGTCGATCCGGCCGTGCAGCAGGTGCCCGCCCTCGCGGCCGGCGTCCCAGGGCTCGAACGGACGGATGTCCCCGTCGAACGCCGCGAGCAGGACGTCGAGCGCCCCCGCGACGCGCAGCGCCTCCCGCGGGGTGTCGGCCAGGTCCCGGGGGCACCCGCCCCAGCGGTGGTGCTGGGCGCCGCCGCGGATGACCACCGTGCCCACCTCCGCGATCGCCCCGTCCAGCCCGAGCAGCCGCGCGTCGTGGCGCAGGTCCGCCGCCCGGCGGCCGCTGACGGCGACGACCGCGATCCCCTCCTCCGCCGCGGCCACCAGCGCGCCCGCCGCCCGCAGGCTCGGCCGGCCGTCCGCGTCGCGCAGCACCGACCCGCCGCGCCCGAGGAGGGTGCCGTCGAGGTCGGTGTAGACCACCTCCACGGGCGGGAGGGCGACCAGGTGGTCGATCAGCGGGTCGACGGCGTCGGAGGCGAGCTCGGGCATGGGGACGAGCGTCGCACACGCGTCCGCACACGTCGGGGCCCGCCCGCACCCGGACCTGCGCGCTGTCGTCGGTGTCCGGCACACTGCCGGTCGCCCGCCCCGACCGCCACCTGACTGGAGCTCCCGTGTCCGACGCCGCCGACCGATCCCGCATCGCCGACCTCGGCCTGGCGCCCGGGGGGCGGCGGGCGATCGAGTGGGCGCGGCGGCACTCACCCGTGGTGGACACCTACCTGCGCGAGCGCCTCGCCGACGGGGCGCTGGACGGCCGTCGGGTCGCGCTGGTGGTCCACCTGGAGGCGAAGACGGCGCTGCTCGCCACGGTCCTCGCGGACGCCGGTGCCGAGGTCGTCGTCGCCGGGTCAAACCCGCTGTCGACCAAGGACGAGGTCGCCGCGGCCCTGGTCGACCGGGGGATCGAGGTCCACTCGACCCGGGCGAGCGGCTACGCGGTGTGGGAGGAGGACCTGCTGGCCGTGGCGGACTCCCGCCCCGAGCTCGTGATCGACGACGGGGCCGAGCTGACCACCCGCATGGCCCGCCACCGCCCGGAGGCCTACGCGGGCCTGGTCGGGGTCACCGAGCAGACGACCACCGGCGTGGCGCGGCTGCGGGCCCTGGCCGACGCCGGTCGGCTCCCGTTCCCGGCGATGGCGGCCAACGACGCGGCCTGCAAGCACCTCTTCGACAACCGCTACGGGACGGGCCAGTCGACGGTGCAGGCGATCATGGGCCTCACCAACATGCTGGTCGCCGGCATGACCGTCGCCGTCGTCGGCTACGGCTGGGTCGGCAGGGGTCTGGCCACCTACCTCCGGGCGCTCGGCGCGACCCCGGTGGTGGTCGAGATCGACCCGGTGAAGGCCCTCGAGGCGTTCATGGACGGCCACAGCGTCGCCACCGCCGTCGAGGCGCTGCCGACCGCCGACCTGGTCATCACCGCCACCGGCGGGCTGCGGGCGATCGGGGCCCGCCACCTCGACCTGCTCGCCGACGGGGTGATCCTCGCCAACGCCGGCCACCACGACCTCGAGGTCGACGTCGAGGCCCTGGCCGGCGCGGCGGTCGAGGTGGTCGAGGTCCGCGAGGGCATCGAGCGCTACGAGCTCCCCGACGGCCGCGGGGTGCACGTCCTCGCCGGCGGGGCGCTGGTGAACATCGCCGGCGGACTGGGCCACCCGATCGAGATCATGGACCTGTCCTTCGCCGTCCAGGGCGTGGGCTGCCACGAGCTCGCACGCGGCGGCTACGAGCCGGGGGTGCACGTGATCTCGCCGGCACTGGACCGCGAGATCGCCGCCGCGAAGCTCGCGGCGCACGGCCTGTCGGTCGACGAGCTGTCCGCGGACCAGCGGGACGTGCCGCACGGGCTGTGACCCCTCACCTCCCCGGCGCGTGGTGCAGACTGGGGCCGCTGTGACCGACACCCTGCGCGCCCCCGTCCGTGAGTTCGTCGCCGGCGTCTCCCCCGCCCTCGAGGAGCTCGGCTCGAAGGACCCCCAGGCCGACGTGGTCGCGGAGGCCTACGAGATCGTCGGCGCCATGATCGACGCCGACGGGGCGCACTCGGACACCGAGCTGTGGGCCCTGATCGGTGCGTTCAGCGGGTTGATGGACACCCACATCCACCACGCCACCCCTGCGGCGCTTCGCGGAATGGGGATGATGGCCGGCAAGCGGGTCTTCATCGACAAGCCGTCGCTGATGTTCGACACGCTGGTCGCAGCGGACCGGGCCAAGCAGACCAACCACGCCTGGACCTACTACGTCCACGCCCTCCGCCTGGCCCACCACGTCGTGGCCCTCGACAGCGTCACCCAGCACGTCGAGCTGCAGGCCATCGAGCGGTTCCGCCGCACCCTCCTCACCGCGATCACGTCCGCCGGGCTGCCCCGCGGCCCGAGGGCGCAGGGACCGCCGCCGAACCCCACCCTCGCCGCGCAGGAGGCGACGGCCGACGCCGACGCCGACGCCGAGGCGGCGCTCGAGGAGCTGCCGCCGCCACGGCCGCTCGAGGAGCTCCTCGCCGAGCTCGACGAGCTGGTCGGCCTCGACCCGGTCAAGTCCGAGGTGCGCCTGGTCACCAACCTGATCCAGGTCCAGAAGCTGCGGGCGGAGAAGGGTCTGAAGGTCTCGGACTCGAGCCGCCACCTGGTCTTCACCGGCAACCCGGGCACCGGGAAGACGACCGTCGCCCGGCTGATCGCCCAGATCTACCGCACCCTCGAGGTCGTGCCGCGCGGGCACCTGGTCGAGACCGACCGCTCGGGTCTGGTCGCGGGCTTCGTCGGGCAGACGGCGACGAACGTGGTCAAGGTCTTCGACGCGGCCCGCGGCGGGGTGCTGCTGATCGACGAGGCCTACTCGCTCGTGCGCGGTGGCGAGAAGGACTTCGGTCGCGAGGCGATCGACGCGATCGTCAAGCTGGTCGAGGACCGCCGGGACGACACGGTCGTGATCATGGCCGGCTACCCCGACGAGATGGTCCAGCTGATGGACTCGAACCCCGGGCTGCGGTCGCGGTTCCCCCAGACGATCCACTTCCCCGACTACACCACCGACGAGCTGGTCGCGATCGCCGACCTGATCGCCGACGGCAACGAGTACCACTTCGACGACGACGCCCGGGCGCGCCTGGCCGAGCTGATCGACGACGTGCCCCGCGACCGGGGCTTCGGCAACGGCCGGCTGGCCCGCAACGTCTTCGAGGCGGCCGTGGCCCGCCACGCCAGCCGGGTGGTCACCCTCGACCAGCCCACCGCGGAGGTCCTGCAGACCCTCACCACCGAGGACCTGCCCGACCGGATCGCGACGTCATGAGGGTCGGCACGTGAGCGCGGTCAAGACGATCCTGGCGCTGGTCCTCGCCGTCGGGCTGGTGGGCGGGGCCCTGTACGTCCGGAGCGAGTTCATCGAGTCCGACGAGCCGGTCGCCGCACCCTCGACGGGTCCCACGGCCGCGACCGGCAGCGGGGGAGGGGAGGGGGACGCCGAGCTCGCGGTCGCGTGCGACGAGGTCCTCGGCCAGGCCTGCCCGGCGGGGTCGGACGCGCTGGACCTCGCCGAGCTGCTCGACGCCTTCACGACCGCCCCGGTCACCTACGACGCCCTGGTGGCGCCGCTCGCCGTCGTCGAGATGATCGAGCAGTCCCAGCGGAGCCGCGCCACCTTCGGTGAGGACCGCGACGTGCTCGCGACCTCGCCGCTGGTCCTGGTGACCGCCGTCGCCCGCGACGAGCTGGTCGCCGACGCCTGCGGAGCCGAGATCACCTGGGCCTGCGCGGCCGAGCTGCTCCGCACCGGGGACCTCCGCGGCGGGTTCGCGAGCTTCGACGGCAGCACCGAGGCGCTCACCGGCCTGGGAGCGCTGGCCGGCGGGTTGTTCGGCGGGTCCGCGTACAGCCTCGCGGACCTGCAGGGGACGGCGTACGTCAGCTGGGTCGACGGGGTGCTGGGCCAGTCGGTGCGCACCGGTGACCCCGTCAGCCAGCTGATCCTCACCGGCGGGGCGCAGAACGACACCGCGGTCGCGCTCGAGGCCACCGCGCTGCCGGCCGTGCGCGGCTCGACCCGCGACAACGCGAACCTGGCCTGGCCGACCCCGGTCGCCCACCTGCCCGTGGTGGCCGTCGGGGTCGACGGGGCTGACGTCGGGGATCTCGGCGAGCGCACCGCGCAGGCCCTCCTCGACGCCGGGTGGCGCGGGCCGGACGGCGCGCCGGTGGCGGACGGCCCGCCCGCCCCGCCGGATGACGACGGGCTGCCGAGCGGCGGCACCCTCTTCGCGCTCCGCGAACGGCTGCCCTGACCCGGCTGGGCCGGGCTGCACTACCCTGTCGCCGAGAGGTCGGATCGGCTGAGGGGTTCGGTGTGGTTGTGGCTCGGTGGCGTGCGCTCGGGGTGCGGGTGGTGCTGGCGCTGGTGGTCGCGGCGTGCACGCCCAGCGCCGACGGCGGGGGGGAGACCCTCGACGGCGGTGACGGTCGAGGGGAGGGGGACCTGACCCAGGGCGGTCTGGCGCAGGCGGACCCCGGGGGGTGCACCACGGTCGACATGGCGGTGTCGAGTGAGAAGATCGACCTGCTCACGGACCTGGCGAACGAGTTCAACGGCTCCGACGAGTCCCAGGACGTCGAGGCGATCGGCGGCGGGTGCATCTTCGTCCGGCCCCAGACCAAGGCGTCGGGCCTGGCGGCCGACCTGCTCGCGACCGGTTGGGACACCGACCTCGAGGGGCCCCTGCCGGTGATCTGGTCGCCGGCCTCCGCCGCGTGGGGGCAGGTGCTGAACCAGCGCCTGATCGACGCCGGCGAGACGCCGTACGTCCCGGAGGACTACGCGCCGTTCATGCTGAGCCCGCTGGTCATCGCCATGCCGCAGCCGATGGCCGAGGCGCTCGGGCACCCCGACGAGCCGATCGGGTGGAACACGATCCTCGAGCTGTCCCGCGACCCGCAGGGCTGGGCGGCCTACGGCCACCCCGAGTGGGGGCCGTTCCGGCTGGGGAAGACGAACCCCAACTTCTCCACCTCCGGCCTGTCGGCGCTGATCGCCCAGTACTACGCGCTGGTCGACAAGACCCAGGACCTCACCGGTGAGGACATCTCGCGGGCCGACGTGCTGGAGGGCGCGGCCAGCATCGAGTCCGCCGTCGTCCACTACGGGGACACGACGCTGACGTTCCTCAACAACTGGTACCGCAACGACCAGCGCGGGACGGCGCTGACCTACGCCTCGGCGGTGGCCGTCGAGGAGGTCAGCCTGATCAACTACAACCGCGGCAACCCCGACGGCGTGCTCGAGCCGGGGGAGGAGGTCGTCGAGCCGCGGACGCCGCTGGTCGCCATCTACCCCGAGGAGGGGACGCTGTTCAGCGACAACCCGTTCTTCATCCTCTCCGACGCCGAGTGGGTCTCTGACGAGCAGGCCGCGGCGGCGCAGATCTTCACCGACTTCGTCCAGCAGCCCGAGAACCAGGAGCGCGTCCTCGAGTTCGGGTTCCGCCCCGGGAACATCGAGGTGCCGATCGCCGACCCGGTGGTGCCGGAGAACGGCGTCGACCCGGCGCAGCCGACCACCACGCTCTCCACGCCCGACTCCGACGTGATGGTGGACCTGATCGCCCAGTGGTCGGAGACCCGCAAGCCGGCGCAGGTGCTGCTGGTCCTCGACGTCTCGGGGTCGATGGCGGACTTCGCGGCGTCGGGCAGCCGGGAGACCAAGCTCGACCTGGCGATCTCGGCGGCCACCACCGCCCTCGATGAGTTCATCGACGCCGACGTGGTGGGTCTGCGGATCTTCTCCACGGACCTGGGTGTCGACCCCGACACGGGGGAGCCGCTCGACCACCTCGACCTGGTCCCCCTCGCGCCGATCGGGCAGAACGAGCAGGCGCTGCGGGATGCCCTCAGCGGGTTGCTGCCGGTGGCGGGCACCCCGCTGTACACCGTCACCCAGGACAGCTTCACCGACATGGCCGAGCAGTTCGACCCGGACAAGATCAACGCCATCGTCCTGTTGAGCGACGGCCAGAACGACGACCCCCGCAACGACGACCGCGCGGCGATGCTCGAGGTGCTGTCCCAGGCCCAGGGCGAGAACGCGACGCAGATCCGCATCTTCCCGATCCGCTACGGCCAGGACGCCGACACGAGCGACCTCGAGCTGATCGCCGAGGCCACCGACGCCGTCGTCTACGACTCCTCCGACCCCCGCTCCATCGACCAGGTCTTCACCGCCGTCATCTCCACCTTCTAGCCGGTGAGCGGGGCGAAGCCCTTCGCTCACCGGAACGGGGATGAGCGCGGCGAAGCCGCACGACGCCCTGCACCCCGGCGCAGCCGGGGAGGGCCGTCAGGCCCTGGAGATGACGACCGCGTAGGAGCCGATGCCGAGGAGGGTCCGGTCGAAGGTCTGGTCGCCGGCGACGACCTGGATGACCCGCCCGTCGTCGTCGATGACCAGGTCGCTGACCGTCCCGTGCTCGCGACCGCCGTCGTCGAGCAGTCGCGCGCCGTAGGCGTCGGCGTCGGTCGGCGCGTCGACGTCCTGCTCGATGACCGTCGCGGCGCGTGGCAGCGTCACCGCGTCCGGGCCGATGCCGATGATCTCGGAGAAGGCGACCACGCCGCTGACGGCGCCCTTGACCTCGAGGGCGATGACCGACGGGCCGCTCGGGTCGATCCTGACGCCGCGGACCCGGCCGATCGTCTCGGCGGTCGCGGTGTCGACGACCTTCCGCTTGCGGAGGGACTTCAGGCTGGTGGCCACGATCAGGCCCCTCTCAGGCGCTCGCGGAACGTGTCGACCGACGCCCCGAAGCCCGACAGGTCGCGTGCCAGGAACTCCATCGCCTCGTCGGGCACGACCAGGCGACCGCCTGTGACCGACAGGGTGTCGGGCAGCGGGATGAACCGTGGTTCGCCGCCGTCAGACGGTTCGACCTCGTAGCCCACGACGTCGAGCACCTCCGGCTCGAGGCGCAGGACGGCGTCGGTCACGGTGCCGACGACGGTGCCCGAGCGGGTGAGGACCTCGTCGCCCACCACGTCACCGTCGACGGGGTCGCGGCCCTCCCGCGTCAGCGCCTCGACGTCGGCGACGATGATCGCGTCCGGTCCGAAGCCGTGGACGCCGGCCCAGGGCAGCCACTCCGCCATCGGCCCGCTGAACAGCCCCCGCCCGGCGAGGGTGAACCCGCGGACGTTGCCGGTGCGGTCGAACAGGACGTCGCGGACCTGCGCCACCGCGTCACCGCCCAGGGTCACGACCGGCATGCCGGTGACGTCCATCGCGTGGATCAGGAGGGCATCGCGCGCGGCGGTCACGTCGCCTCACCGTCGCCAGGCGCCTGCGGGTTCGCGACGACCTTCAGCCCGCCCCGCCGGCGTCGCCGCTGGACCCACAGCACGGCGAGGACCAGCACCAGGACCGCCACGACGACGAGGATCGCGATCGTGGTCACGTCCATCTCCGACCCTCCTCAGGTGTGTGGTGCCGCGCGAGCGATGTGGGTCGACCCTGCCCGGATGGCCACCCCGACGAACCTCGGGCGGGTGTCGCAGGACACCATCTAGATCGTGCACAACATGGTTGTGCGCGCCGACGCACCCGGCGTCCACCGGACGCTCGCGTCCCAGCTCGACACGACGCTCACCCCCGATGAGGCCATGACCCTCCACGCGCTCGCGCGGCGGCTCTCGGGTCTGTCCGCCCCCGACCCCACCACCGAGGAGCACCCCACGTGAAGACCCTGTACACCGCTGAGGCCATCGCCACCGGAGGCGGGCGCGACGGCCACGCCGCGACCCCGGACGGCCGCATCGACCTCGACCTCGCCGTCCCCCAGGCCATGGGCGGCTCCGGTGACGGCGCCAACCCCGAGCAGCTGTTCGCCGCCGGGGACGGTTCGGCCTCGAGGTCGCACTGCACGTCGCGATCCCCCGCCTGGACCGGGAGACGGCCCAGGAGCTGGCCGACCGCGCCCACGAGGTCTGCCCGTACTCGAACGCGATCCACGGGAACGTCGACGTCGTGATCGACGTGGTGGAGGCGTGAGCGCGCGCACAGGCCTCGTGCGGACCCTCGGGCGCCTGGCCCTCGGCGGTGCGCTGCTGGTGGCCGGCACCGGTCACCTGATCGTGGCGCGCGAGGAGTTCCAGGCGCAGGTGCCGTCGTGGATCCCCGTCGACGCCGACGCGGTCGTCGTCGGCTCCGGCGTCGTCGAGCTGGCCCTCGGCACGGCGCTGCTGGCGGCCCCGCGACGTCGCCGGTCGCTGGTCGGCTGGGTCGTGGCGGGGTTCTTCGTGGCGATCTTCCCGGGCAACGTGTCCCAGTACGTGGAGGGCGTCGACGCGTTCGGACTCGAATCCGACCGGGCCAGGCTCGTCCGGCTCTTCTTCCAGCCGGTGCTGGTCGCGTGGGCCCTGTGGTCCACCGGCGCGTGGCGCGACCGCCGCGACGCCACGCGGCACGCGGACTGACCCCGCCGGTCCTCCTCTGATCGTACGGGTCGTCAGGGTCGGCGGCGGCGCGGGGGCCTGGCCATCCCCTAGTGGCAGCGGAGGGTCCCACGGCCCTCGCTGCACCTCCCGGAGCCCGGTAGTCTCCCGGCGGATGACAGCCATCGAGGACCGGTCGTTCCGCGACCGCTTCTTCACCCCGAGGGTCGCGCGGACGATCGCCGCGCCGTCCTCGATCCTGCTGCTCGGCGGCGCTGCCGCCGCCGGGATCCTGGCGGGGGGTCCTCTGGTCGGTGCGGTCCTCGGCCTCGGGGCCTACGCCGCACGCGTCCTCACGGCCGTGCCCCGACGGGGGCGCGCGGATGCCGTCGACCCGATGGCGCTGCGCTCGCCGTGGCGCGACTACGTGCACGAGACCCAGATCGCCGAGAAGCGGTACGCCCAGGTCCTGCGCGGCGCCCAGCCCGGCCCGCTGCGGGATCGCCTCGAGGGGATCGGGGCGCGGATCACCGACGGCGTCCGGGAGGCGTGGCGGATCGCCCAGCGCGGCCAGGCCCTCGAGGACGGCCTGCACCAGCTCGAACCGGCGGAGGCCGAGCGGGCCCTGCCCGCCGCGCAGGCCGAGGCGCAGCGCAACCCGAGCGAGGCGAACCGCCGGCGCGTCGAGGCGCTGCAGGCCCAGGTGGCGACCGCGCGACGCCTCCGGGACGTCACCCAGGACGCCGCGGAGCGGCTGCGCCTCCTCGATGCCCGCCTCGACGAGGCCGTGGCGCGGGCGGTCGAGCTGTCCCTCTCCGGCGACAGCGGCCAGCTGTCGGGCCTGGGATCCCACGTGGACAGCGTGGTCAACGAGATGGAGGCGCTGAGACAGGCGCTGGAAGAGACCGGCGGTGGAACCGCCCAGATGGGAGTGACCGAGCAATGATCAAGCTGATCCGCCGAGCGTGGAACTACCTGGTGGCGCTGCTCACCGGTCGGTTCAACGAGCGCGCCGACCCGAAGGTCCAGCTGGAGCAGGCGATCATGGAGGCCCAGGAGCAGCACCGGCAGCTCAAGGAGAACGCGGCCAACGTCATCGCCAACCAGAAGCAGACCGACATGCGCCTGAACCGGGCGATGGAGGAGATGGAGAAGATCTCCCGCTCCGCCCGCCAGGCCGTGCTGATGGCCGAGGACGCCACCAAGAAGGGCGACGCGAAGAAGGCGGGGGAGTACACCTCCGCCGCGGAGTCCTTCGCCAACCGCCTCATCGCCGTCGAGCACGAGGTCGAGGAGCTGAAGGCGCTGTCGCTGCAGCAGGCGCAGTCCGCCGACCAGGCGAAGGCCGCGGTGCAGCAGAACTCGACGGCCCTGCAGAAGAAGCTGGCCGAGCGCCAGAAGCTGCTGAGCCAGCTGGACCAGGCGAAGATGCAGGAGCAGATGAACGCCGCGATGGCGTCGCTGTCCGAGACCGTCGGACAGGAGACCCCCTCCTTCGACGAGGTGCGGGAGAAGATCGAGGCCCGCTACGCCAAGGCCAAGGGCGCCCAGGAGCTCCAGGGCGAGTCGGTCGAGGGGCGGATGCTCGAGATCGAGCAGGCGGCCCTCAACACCGAGGCCCAGGCCCGGCTGTCCCAGATCCGCTCCGAGCTCGGGCTCGACGGCGGGCCGGCCGAGGCGCCCGCGGAGGCCGCGCCGACCACCGAGACGGCGACCGGGACCGACGCCGGCCAGGCCACCTGACCAGGGGGCCAGGTAACCAGGCGCACAAATCCGCTCCCGCGGTCGCGCGGTGGTCGCGGGACGCAGTACGATCACCTTCCGGCGGCCCGCCGTGCTATCCCCCCCGGCACGGCGGGCCGCTGGTCATCTGGGGGGCCTCGCGGCAGCGGCGGCAGCCGTTACGGCCTCCGACCTGTCAAGGTGACCAGTTGCCCGCCGATCTGGATGACGGACACTCCCGACCCAGATGGATCCCATGCGCCGCCGCTTCCCCCTGCGCCGAACCCTGCCCGTGCTGCTCGTCCTGTCGATGGCCCTCGTGTCGTCGACGGTCCTGGCCACCTCGCCGGTGGTCGCCACGGACGGCATCCCCGACCACGGCGAGGCACCGCTCGACGACCACGGCCACCCGCACGCCCCGCACGGGGACGGGGACTCGTCGTCATACGCCTACGAGGGGGACACCCGCGTCGTCGACCTGACGTTCCCGCTCCCCGAGGGGCAGTACCAACGACCCCTGTACGACAGCTACTACGACGGGCGGTCCGGCGGACGGACGCACCGCGCGATCGACGTCATGGCGGACAAGATGACCCCCGCGCACGCGGTCGTCGGCGGCACGATCTGCTACCTGAAGACCCAGGAGCACGCGTCGGCGGGCTGGTACTTCCGGCTCTGCGGGGACGACGGCCTCAGCTACTTCTACATCCACATGAACGACGACACCCCGGGCACCGATGACGGGATGGGCGGCATGGAGAACGCCTTCGCCCCCGGGATCGAGGAGGGCGCGCGGGTCGAGCGCGGCGACCTCCTCGGATGGGTCGGAGACTCCGGCAACGCCGAGTCGAGCGGGTCGCACCTCCACTTCGAGATCGTCGAGGACACCGACGCCGACATCCGGATCAACCCCTACCCGTCGTTCGAGGCCGCCGAGGCCCGCGGCGACTTCCCCGAGGCCCCGTCGCCGATGCCCGCCCCGACCGGGGGCGACGACCAGGACGACGACGACCAGGGCGACGCCGGCGATGACGACGGAGATGACGACGACGCGCCGGGTGACCGCGGGCCGATCGGGTTCACCCGGCTGGCGGGCGACACCCGCGTCGCGACGGCCGTCGCGATGTCCCGGGCTGCACGCAGCGCCGCCTCGACCGTGGTGGTGGTCCCCGCCGGCAGCTACGTCGAGGCCCTGGTCTCCGCCCCCCTCGCCGGGTTCCTCGACGCTCCCGTCCTGCTCACCGGCAGCACCGGGCTCGATGACGACGTCAGCGACGAGATCCGTCGGCTCGGGGCGCGCAACGCCTACCTCGTCGGCTCGCCGTCGGACCTGCCCGGATCGGTCGAGGACGACCTGCGCGACGCCGGCGTGCGGAACATCGGCCGTCTGACCGGGCAGGACCGGTACGCGCTCAGCGTCGCGGTGGCCGAGGACATCCTGACCTACGGGTCGGCCTCGCCCTACGACGACGTGATCCTCGCCCTCGGCGACGCCGATGCCGGCGACCGCGCGTGGCCGGATGCGCTCTCCGCGAGCGCGCTGGCGGCGAACGCCGTCACGCCCGTGCTGCTGGTGGAGTCCGACCGGCTGCCCGACCCGGTGGCGGACTTCCTGACCACCCATCGGCCGGACGGGGTCACCGTGGTCGGCGGGACCGCCGCGATCAGCGCGCACGTCGCCGAGGAGGCCGCCGCCCTCGCCGGTGGCACGGCCACCCGGCTGGCTGGCGCCACCCGGTACGAGACCAGCGTGGCGATCGCCGACGCGGCGGTCGACCGCGGCCTCGACGCGGCCGAGGTGTGGGTCGCGACCGGCCTCGACTACCCCGACGCCCTCGCCGCGGGGCCGGCGGCAGCCGCCTCCGGATCGCCGCTCGTGCTCGTCGACGGCCGCACCCCCGGCGGTGCGCCGGCCAGCGAGCAGTGGCTGCGCGGGAACGCCGGCCAGCTGCTGGTGGTGGGCGGCGAGCACGCCGTCGCCGACGCGGTCGCCTCGTCCCTCGCCGGCTGACCGGGCGCGTCGGGTTTCCGGGCGGACCTGCGGGGCAAGGACTGGGGCAACCCTCCCGCCCCCGACATGCCCGAGGAGCTGAACGGATATGACCGCCTGGTCCGTACCCGGCCTGGACGACAGCGCCGCCGAGAAGGTCCGCACCCAGCTGCAGGAGCGCCTGGTCGCCCTGATCGACCTCCAGCTGACCCTGAAGCACATCCACTGGAACGTCGTCGGCCCGAACTTCATCGGCGTCCACGAGATGCTGGACCCGCACGTCGAGGCCGTCCGCGAGATGACCGACGCCACCGCAGAGCGCATCGCGACGCTCGGCGGCGAGCCGGTCGGCACGCCCGGCTACGTCGCCACGACCCGTGACTGGGACGAGTACGACCTGAAGCGCGCCAGCGTCGACTCCCACCTCAAGAAGCTCGACGAGGTCTACAACGGCCTGATCGCCGACCACCGCGAGGTGATGCGCGAGTTCGAGGAGCTCGACCTCGTCACCCACGACATGATGGTCGAGCAGACCGAGCAGCTCGAGATGTTCCAGTGGTTCGTCCGCGCCCACCTCGAGAACGCCGCGGGCGAGCTGAAGAAGTAGCACCAGCCCCCACCAACGGGCGCAGCCAGTCCCCCGGCTGACGTCCACTCCCTCACCACGGAGGGCCGCCATCCCGCCGGCGGCCCTCCGTGCTGTTCCCAGGGGATCCGTCCCCCGGGGAGCGTGCTACCCCTCGTCGACCTTCGGCTCCGGCCGCCCCGGGAACGTCTCGGGCCCGTCGCCGCGCTTCGGGATCAGCACCTTGCGGGTGAACTCGCAGACGATCGTCCCGTCCTGGGTGTAGCCGATCGTGCGGACCTTCACGATGCCGCGGTCCGGCTTCGACTTCGACTCGCGGACCTCGAGCACCTCGGTCTCCGAGTAGATCGTGTCGCCGTGGAAGGTGGGGTTGGCGTGCTTCAGCGACTCGATCTCGAGGTTCGCGATCGCGCGACCCGAGACGTCCGGGACGCTCTGGCCGAGCACGATGGAGTACACGAGGTTGCCCACGACCATCGCCTTGCCGTGCGGCGTGGCCGCCGCCGCGTAGTTGTCGTCGGAGTGCAGCGGGTGCTGGTTCTGGGTGATGGCGCAGAAGAGGATGTCCTCGGCCTGGGTGATCGTCTTGCCGGGCCAGTGCTTGTACACGTCACCGACCTGGAACTCCTCGAGGTACCGACCGAACTGCATGCGTGGCCTCCTTGGCTCGTGCGGGATCGGGCCGGAGGCTACGCACTGCCCGGATGGCGCGCCGAATCGCCGTCCCTCAGGCGATGACCGGCAGGCGCGGGTCGGGGTGCGCCTCCCGTCCCGTCGCCGCCAGGACGAACGAGGCGGTGTCGAGGGTCTCCGGCGGGTCGCCGTCGAGGAGCCCGACGAGGATCCCCTCGGTGACCGACAGCGCGGCCGGTGTCGTGGCCGGGCGTCGGCCGAGGGCACGGCACAGGTCGAGGTGGTGGACCACCAGCTCGAGGACCCTGGTGGCGGCGTACTCCTCGAGCGCCATCGGACCGCGGAAGGTCTGGATCGACCGGGCGGGGTCCGCGGCGGCGAGGAGGTCGGCCGTCGACCGCCAGGCCTCCGCGAACGCGGCGGGCAGCCCGTCCGAGCCGACGCGCCGGGCGTCCTGCCGTGAGCGGTCGGCCACACCCGGGGCCGCCGCGGCGTGGTCGAAGTCGAAGTACGACACGCGGTCGCACACCGGGCCCTCCCCCTCCACCTCCTCGTCGGCGTAGGCCGCGATCCGGTCCGCGGCGCGCACCAGGTGCGCGACCAGCTCGGCCACGGACCACTCGCCGAGCGCCGGCCGGTCCCAGTCCCCGTCGGTGATCGTCGCGATCGTCGCCTCCACCGCCTCCGCCTCGGCGGTGAAGGCGGCGGTGATGTCCACGTGGTCCTCCATGGCCACAGCGTGCCAGCGGACACCGGGCCGATGTTGGGTCCAGTGCTACTGGCGGGTAACAATGCGGGCGCCCGCCGGACCGGAGGTCCGGTCGCCCCGTGCCGAGAACCGAGGTCCAGATGCCAACCGACGCTGCCCGCACCATCGTCGCCGCCGCCCGCGAGGTCGTCGACGGCGCCCTCGCCCGCCTGGCCGCGGACGCCGTGACCGACGGTCGGATCGACCTCGACGTGGTCGACCGCGAGCAGCAGCTGGCCTACGACCTCGCGAGCGCCGCGTCGCGCGTCGCGGCTGCGGAGGAGGTGCTGGCCTACGGCGAGCGAGGCGATCTGGAGGCCCGCCTCACCCTCGCCTTCGCCGGCGAGGTCGCCGCCGACCTGGCTGCGCGGATGGTGGGGCGCGAGGGCGACTGGGGGCTGGCCGCCGACGCCGCGTGGCGCTCAGACGACGTCGCCGAGGCGCTGGCGGAGGCGCGGTCCACCGAGCTGCTCGAGTCCCTGGGCGAGGCGGTGCTGGCCAACCCCGATCTGCCCCGCCACCTGTCGGAGGAGATGGAGCTGGTCCGGGGCACGTTCAAGGACTTCGCCGAGTCCCGCGTGCGCCCCGTCGCCGAGGAGGTCCACCGCCAGGACGCCGACATCCCCGACGAGATCATCGCCGAGCTCGGGGAGATGGGCTGCTTCGGGCTGTCGATCCCCGAGGCGCACGGCGGCTTCGCGGAGGGGGAGTCCGAGGACGACTTCATGTCCATGGTCGTGGTGACCGAGGAGCTGTCCCGCGGCTCCCTCGGCGTCGCGGGATCGCTGATCACCCGGCCGGAGATCATCTCGAAGGCCATCGCCGCCGGGGGGACCGAGGAGCAGAAGGCGGAGTGGCTGCCGCGGATCGCATCGGGCGAGCTCATGTGCGGCGTGGCCGTCACCGAGCCGGACTTCGGCTCCGACGTCGCCGGGATCAAGACCTCCGCGACGCGGGACGGCGACGAGTTCGTGCTCAACGGCGTGAAGACCTGGTGCACGTTCGGCGGCAAGGCCAACCTCCTGCTGGTGCTGGCCCGCACCGACCCCGACCGGAGCCTGAAGCACAAGGGCCTCAGCATGTTCGTCGTGGAGAAGCCGTCCTTCGGCGGCCACGAGTGGTCCCACACCTCCGAGCTCGGCGGCCGCATGGAGGCGAAGGCCATCCCCACGATCGGCTACCGGGGGATGCACAGCTTCGAGATCAGCTTCGACGACTACCGGATCCCGGCCTCCAGCCTCGTCGGCGGGGAGGACGCCCTCGGCAGGGGCTTCTACCTGCAGATGACCGCCTTCGCGAACGGCCGCCTGCAGACCGCGGCGCGGGCGACCGGCGTCATGCAGGCCGCCTTCGAGGCGGCGGTCACCTACGCCCGCGAGCGCCACGTCTTCGACGTCCCCCTCGGGGACTACGGGCTGACGCGCACCAAGCTCGGTCGGATGGCAGCCGTCATCGCCGCCAGCCGCGCCTTCAGCTACCGGTCCGCCCAGTTGCTCGGGGCCGGCGCGGGGCAGGTGGAGGCGGCGATGGTCAAGTCCTTCAGCTGCCTCGCCGCGGAGTGGCTCACCCGGGAGGCCATGCAGATCCACGGCGGCTACGGCTACGCCGAGGAGTACGCGGTCAGCCGGTACTTCGTGGACGCCCGCGTCCTCAGCATCTTCGAGGGCGCCGACGAGGTGCTCGCGCTGCGCGTGATCATCCGCCAGCTCCTCGCCGACGCCTCCGGCGCGTAGCGGCGCCGCCCAGCGGGCAGAACGTCCACGAACGCGCCCAGCCTCTGATCGATCTAGCATCGGACGACGACCGCGGCGCCCCCGACGACAGGACCCACCTCGATGGTGCTCGACCGCATCAACGGACCAGCCGACCTCAAGGCCCTCGACGCCGACGAGCTGCCCGCTCTGGCCGACGAGATCCGCGAGTTCATCGTGGCCGCGGTGGCGAAGACCGGCGGGCACCTCGGCTCCAACCTGGGCGCGGTCGAGCTGACCCTCGCCCTCCACCGCGTCTTCGAGTCCCCCCGCGACACGATCCTGTGGGACACCGGGCACCAGGCCTACGTCCACAAGATCGTGACCGGCCGTCGGGACCACTTCGACCAGCTGCGCCAGGCGGGTGGGCTGTCGGGCTACCCCAGCCGCACCGAGTCCGAGCACGACGTCATCGAGAACAGCCACGCGTCCACGTCGCTGTCCTGGGCGTTCGGTCTGGCCAACGCCCGGCGCGGGCGGAACGGCGCCGGACGGGTCGTGGCGGTCATCGGCGACGGCGCGCTGACCGGCGGGATGGCCTACGAGGCGCTGAACACGATCGGCCACCTCCAGGTCCCCGTCGTGATCGTGCTGAACGACAACGGGCGGTCCTACGACAAGACGGTCTCCCGGCTGGCGAACGAGGTCAGCAAGGTCCGGTTCTCGAGCCAGTACCGGCGTGCCCGACGCACCGTCGACCCGCTGATCGACCGGTTCCCGTACGCCTCGCGCCTGGCCGACGCCGGCCTGACCGCCGTCAAGGCCGTGGTCAGCGACGACCCCGCGCTGCAGGGCTTCGTCGAGGCGCTGGGGATCCGCTACCTCGGCCCCGTGGACGGTCACGACCACGCCGACCTCGAGCGCGCCCTCGGCATCGCGGCGGCGCAGGACGGTCCGGTGCTGGTGCACGCCCTCACCCAGAAGGGCAAGGGGTACACCCCGGCGGAGACCGACCGCGAGAAGAAGCTGCACGACACCTCCGCCTTCGACGTCGTGACCGGGCAGGGGCTCAAGTCCAAGGGGCGCAGCTGGACCCAGGCCTTCGCCGACGCCGCCCTCGAGCTGGCCGCCCGCCACCCCGAGCTGATCGCGATGACCGCGGCGATGCCCGGCTCGACGGGCCTCCTGCCCGTGATGGCCCGCTACCCCGAGCGCGTCATCGACGTGGGGATCGCCGAGCAGCACATGGTCACCTCGGCGGCAGGTCTGGCGCGCGGCGGGAAGCTGCCGCTCGTGGCGGTCTACTCGACGTTCTTCAGCCGGGCGTTCGACCAGACCAACCTCGACGTCGGGCTGCACGACGAGCACGTGATCTTCTGCTTCGACCGCGCCGGGATCACCGGCGACGACGGGCCCAGCCACCACGGCGTCCTCGACATGAGCCTGTGCCTGCGGATCCCGGCGATGACGGTCTTCGCGCCGTCCTCGGAGCAGGAGCTGGTCACGATGCTCGACACCGCCGTCGGCCTCGAGGGACCGGTGTCGCTGCGGTTCCCGAAGACCGCGGCGATCCAGCGCGAGCACCCGGGGTCGGGCCTGGCCGCCAACCGCCTGCGGGAGGGGTCGGACCTGGCCATCGTCGCGGTCGGCGACCGCGTGGAGGCCTGCCTCCAGGCCGCGGAGCTGCTGGCCGCCGACGGCATCGAGGCGGCGGTGTGGGACCCCAGGGTCATCCGACCGGTGGACGCGACCATGATCGACGACCTCGCCGGCCACCGCGTCGTCGTGACCGTGGAGAACGGCGTGGTCAACGGCGGCGCCGGTGCGTACATCGCCGACCGCCTGGTCGAGCGGACCGGGGTCATGGAGGCCCCGCCCGTCCTCCGTCTCGGCGTCCCCGACGCCTACATCCCCCACGCGAAGCCCGACCGGATCCTCGCCGAGCTCGGCCTCGACGCGGCGGGCATCGACGCGTCGATCCGCAAGGCCATGGGCATCGAGCGCACCTGAACGCCGTCGCGGACGCGTTGCGCGCCCCGGCACCCTCGGCCGGCAGCTGAGGGACGGGTGGACCAGGGGTGCAGTACGCTGCGCCACGCGCGCCCTGGATCCTGCGCACCGCACGTGCGGGAGGGTGAGATGCATGCCGATCACGTCCGGTTGGTGCAGACCTCGTGGGCCCAGGTCGTCCCCGTCACGCCCCTGGCCGCCACGCACTTCTACGAGCGGCTGTTCGAGATCGCGCCGGAGCTGCGCCCCCTGTTCAGCGGCGACGTCGTCGAGCAGGGCCGGAAGCTGATGACGATGCTCAACACGGCGGTCACGCGCATGGACCGGCTGGACGAGCTGCTGCCGGCCCCCGCACCTCAGCGGCGGTCGGCCATGAACGGGAACCGCTTGCGGACCCGCTCGACCTCCTCGGGGTCGACGTCGGCGAGGAGCATCGCCTCCCCCTCGCTCGCCGTCGCCAGCAGGTTGCCCGACGGATCGATGATCATCGAGTCGCCGGCGTAGTCGAGGTCGTTGCCGTCGGTGCCCACCCGGTTGACGGCGGCCACGTAGGCCTGGTTCTCGATCGCGCGGGCCCGCAGCAGCACCTGCCAGTGCTCGCGGCGGGCCCGCGGCCAGTTGGCGACCACCACGTACAGGTCGGTGTCGGCCGCGGTCGCCCAGAACTCGTCGGCGAACCGCAGGTCGTAGCAGACGAAGCAGGTCGTGCGGAGGCCGCCGACGTCGACGGTCAGGAAGTCGGCGCCGCGCCCGTAGTGTCGGTCCTCGCCGGAGTAGCTGAACGGGTGGATCTTGTCGTAGGACCCGAGCACCCCGTCGGGCCCCGCGACCACGAGCCGGTTCGTGGGCAGCGGTCCCGCCGACGACGTCGCCATCGACCCGGCCAGCACCAGCCCGTGCGTCGACGCCTGGTCCACCATCCAGCGGACGGTGTCGCCGTCGGCTGGCTCGGCGATCCGCTCGGCATCCATCGAGAAGCCGGTCGGGAACATCTCGGGCAGCAGCACCAGTCCGGCGCCGGCGCCGGCGGCGGCCCACAGCTTCTCCGCGAACCGGCGGCGGTTGGTCTCGTGGTCCTCCCAGACCAGCTCGGACTGCAGAGCGGCGATGCGCATGGGTCAGGTCCTCCCGGGGGGCAGCGAGCGTGACATCCCGTGCAACCGGTCCTGCAGCCGCGCGATGCCGACGTCCAGCAGTTCGTCGGTCTTGCAGAAGGCGAAGCGGACGTACCCCCGGCCGTCGGCCGGGTCGTCGAAGAACACCGACACGGGGATGGCGGCCACCCCCACCTCGAGCGGCAGGCGGGCGCAGAAGTCGACGTCGTCGGCGAAGCCGAGCGGCCGCACGTCGACGGTCACGAAGTACGTCCCGTCGGTCCGGTGCACCGCGAACCCCAGATCCGCGAGCGCGCCCGACAGCCGTGCCGCCCGCGCGGCGAAGCTCGTGGCGAGCGGCGCGGTGTAGGTCTCGCCCCACGTCAGCGCGTCGGCCACCGCGTGCTGGAAGGGGGTGCCGGAGGTGAAGGTCACCCACTGCTTGGCGGCCCGGATCGCCTGGGTGAGCGGCGCGGGCGCGCAGACCCACCCCACCTTCCACCCGGTCACGCTGAACGTCTTGCCGGCCGAGGAGATCCGCACGGTCCGCTGGTGCATCCCCGGCAGGGACGCGATCGGGACGTGGACGGCGTCGCCGTAGACCAGGTGCTCGTACACCTCGTCGGTGATGACGACCACGTCCGCGGCGGTCGCGACGTCGGCGATCACCTCGAGCTCGTCGCGGTCGTAGACCTTCCCGCAGGGGTTGTGGGGGCTGTTGAGCACGATCGCGCGGGTCCGGGGGCCCACCGCCCGCCGCAGCGCCTCGGGGTCGAAGCGCCACACGCCGTCGGCGTCCGGTCCGAGGGGCACCCCGCGGGCCCGCCCGCCCGCCATGGCCACCGCGGCCGGGTACACGTCGTAGGCCGGCTCGAAGAGCACGACCTCGTCCCCGACGTCGACCAGCGCCTGGATCGTGGCGAACATCGCCTCGGTCGCGCCGGTGGTGACGGTGACCTCGTGGTCGGGGTCGTAGCTGAGCCCGAAGTGGCGGGTGGCGTGGCCGGCCACGGCGGCGCGGAGGGTCGGGATGCCCGGACCGGGTGCGTACTGGTTGTGGCCGTCGGCGATGGCCCGCCGGGCGGCGTCGGCCAGGTCCGCGGGCGGGTCGAAGTCGGGGAAGCCCTGGCCGAGGTTGACCGCGCCGCTGCGGAGCGCCAGCGCCGACACCTCGGTGAAGATCGTCGTGCCGATGCCCTGCAGTCGGGCGGTCAGGTGGGGGGTCCGTCCGGTGTCCATCGCCTCGCCGCGCACTGTAGGCGTTCACGGCGCCGGCTGCGTGGTCTAGGGTCGGACCATGCGACGCGTCACGATTGCGGGCGTCGTGGCCGTGCTGGTGGGCGTGGCGGCCCTGCCGGTGGCGGCTGACGGCGTGACCGAGACCAGCGACACCCTGTCGATCGTCAAGGAGGGGACCGATCCCTCCAACGCCCAGATCGCCGTGGACCTCCTGACCGAGACCCCGCTCACGCCCGACCGCGTGCTCATCGGCCGTGACGACGTCTTCGTCGACTCGATGGCGGCCGGCGTCCTGCAGGACGAGAGCCCCCTGCTGCTCGTCCCGCCGGCGGGGCCGGTTCCCGCCGAGGTCATGGCCGCGCTGGAGGGGACCGGCGCTAGCCGGGTCACCCTCCTCGGCGGCGAGAGCGCGGTGCAGGCCCCGGTCGCCGACGAGCTGGCCGCCGCGGGCTACGCCGTCGACCGCCGCGCCGGGGACTCGCGCTTCGAGACCGCGGTGGCGATCGCCCGCGACGCGGGTCCGTCGGACACGGCGATCCTCGTCCGCGCCTTCGAGGCGCCGGGGGCGACGGACCCGACGCAGGCCTTCGCCGACTCCCTCGCGGCGGGCTACATGGCCGCGGAGAACGGGTGGCCCATCCTGCTGACCCAGACCGACGTGCTGAGCGGCCCGACCCGCGACTTCCTGGCCGAGCAGGCCTTCGACCGGGTCCTCATCCTCGGCGGCACCGCACCGGTGTCCGACGCGGTCGCGGGCGAGGTGGCCGCGTTGGCCGGCACCGTCGACCGGATCGCCGGTCCCGACCGGTTCACCACCGGCGTGGAGATCGCGAAGGAGACCGGCGCGGAGTCGGCCGCCGACGTCGCCCGGGTCACCCTGGTGGAGGGCCAGGGCGCGGACGCGTGGGCGGGCGGGTTCGCCGCGGCCGCCCACGCGGCCCACTTCGACGCCCCGATCGTGTTGACCACCGGCGAGTCCGTGCCCGGTCCGACCGAGGCCTGGCTGGCGGGCGGCGGGTTCGCCCAGGTGGGCGGGGGCGTGCGGGTGACGTGCGTCACGCCCTTCGCCGCCTGCGCGGAGGGTCGCCAGGCGCTGGACCTGCCGCCGCTCGCAGACGTCACCTTCGACCCGCCGACCGGTGCGACGGTCGCCACCGGCAGCGCGGTGGCGGTCAGCGGGGCGCCGTCGACGGCGTCGGTCTCCGGGTCCTGCGTCGGCGACGGCGGCTCGCTCGGTGACGGGCAGGTCACGATCACCGCCGGCGGTCCGACCTGCGACCTGGTCGTGACCTTCCCCCTCGACGGCGGCGCCACCCAGACCGAGACGGCCACCTACGCGGTGGGGGGCGGCGGAGCGGTCGAGCTGATCTCCGCCGGACCGGACGGCACCGCGGTCGGGGGGCGCTATGCCGACGCGAGCGACGACGGCCTGGTCGTCGCGTTCCTCTCCGACGGCGACCCGACCGGTGCCGGCACCAGCGGGGTGCACGTGTACGCCCTCGACGAGGCCGGGGAGGTCCACCTGGTCGACGCACGGCCCGACGGCACCGCCGGCGGGGGGATCATCCCGTCGGGCGACACCGCACCCCAGGTCATCGGCGAGGGCCGCTACTCGGTGGTGTTCGCGGCGCCCGACCCCGGGCTGGACACCGGCGGAGCGGTCGGGTCATCGACCGGCACGAACGTCTACGTCCGCGACCTGACGTCGGGTGACGTGCGGCTCCTGTCCGTCGACGGGGCCGGTGAGCCGGTCGCCGACGCGGTCTTCGGCGCCGCCAGCGCCGACGGGCGCACGTACACCTTCACGGGGACCGGTGCGGCTGCGGACGGGGCGAACCCGAGCCGCCACATCTTCATCCACCGCCAGTTCAACGGCACCACCGACGTCGTGCGGGACCACACCGGCGCGCCGTTCGCGAACGCCGACCCCGGCGACGTGGTGATCTCCGCGGACGGGTCGACGCTCGCGTTCTCGAGCGAACGGGCGGAGCTGGTGGCCGGTGACACCAACGCCCGCCCCGACGTCTACGCCTACGACGTCGCCGCCCAGGCGATCGAGCGGGTGAACGTCACTGCCGACGGCGCCGAGGCGACCGGAGGAGGGGCGGCGCTCGCATCCCACCTCGGGATCACCGCCGACGGCGACCGGGTGATCTTCACCACGACCGCCACCAACCTCGGCCCCGGCGCCGGCCAGCAGGTCGTCCTCCGCGAACGGGGTGCCGGGCGCACCGCGCCGATCGTCGTGGGCGCCGGCGAGCAGCTCGCCCCGTCGATCTCGGCCGACGGCTCGCTGATCGCGCTCGTCTCGACCGAGTCACCTCCTGGCAGCGGCGACCAGGGCTGCGGGGTGTACCTCCTCGACGTGGAGACCGCCGAACCCCTCCGCCTGCACGGCGACACGCCCGGCAACCTGTGCCCGACCACGGGCACGTCGGTCGGCGCCGGCGGCGAGGTGGTGTTCGACTCCTCGACGGCGCTGGTCGGGGCCGATCAGAACACCGTCCCGGACATCTACCGCGCCGTCGTCCCCGGCGGCTGACCTGCCGCGCGCGTCAGCTCCGCTGTGACTCCGGGCGGGCGGTCATGCCCGCCGCCTCGCCGCGCTGCAGGATCCGCTCGGCCATCTTCCGCGACGCCTCGTCGATCATCACGTCGCCGAACATCACCGCACCGGTGGCGTCCTCCTCCGTCGCCCGGCGGTAGGCGGCGAGCAGGTCGCTCGCGTGCTCGAACTCCTCCTGGGTCGGGCTGAAGACCGCGTTGACGACGTCGACCTGGGCGGGGTGGAGCACCCACTTGCCGTCGAACCCGAGCGCCCGGGCCATCCCCGCCACCTCGCGCAGCCCGTCGGCGTCCTTGATCTTCGCATACGGCCCGTCGATCGCCTGCACGCCGGCGTTCCGGGCGGCGATCAGGATCCGCATCAGCACGTGGTGCCACAGGTCGCCGGGGTAGCTGGCCGACCGCTCCCCGAGGGTGGTGCCCGGCATCCCCAGCGCCGCGGCCATGTCGCCCGGGCCGAGGATCAGCGTCTCGACCCGGTCCGAGGCGAAGGCGATGTCGTCGATGTTCGTGAGCCCGGCGGCGTCCTCGATCTGGGCCTCGAGGCCGATGCGGTGCTCGAGCCCGATCTCGGCCTCCACCATCCGCAGCAGGTGGTCGACGAACTCGATCTGGCCGGGGTCCTGCACCTTCGGGATCATCACGCAGTCGATGTGCTGGCCGGCCGCGCCGACGACCTCGATCACATCGCGGTGGCAGAAGTGGGTGTCGACGGCGTTCACGCGCACGACGACCGTCTTCTCGCCGAAGTCCTGCTCCTCGAGGGCGCTGACGACGTTGGTCCTCGCCTGGGCCTTCTCCCCGGCGGCGACGGAGTCCTCGAGGTCGAGGAACACCTGGTCGACGGCCATGCCCGGCGCCTTCGCGAGCATCTTCGGGCTCGAGCCGGGGACGGCCAGGCAGGTGCGGCGGGCGCGGGCGGGCGCGGCGGAGGACACGGTCGGGCTCCCTGGGCTCGGGGACGGGACGGGCGCGGGACTGACCCGCAGCGGGCCAGGAGCCTATCGGCGCACCGGCCGAGCCACGCAACCGGGCGGGCCCGGGGTCAGCCGGTGACCGCGCCCCGCTCGGCGCCGCTCACGAGCCTGGCGTACTTCGCCAGCACACCGGCGGTGTAGCGCGGCTCGGGGTGGCGGACCGCCGCGCGACGGCGGTCGAGCTCCGCGTCGTCGACCAGCAGGTCGAGCCGACGTGCCGCGATGTCGAGCAGGATGCGGTCACCGTCGGCGACGAGCCCGATCGGCCCGCCGTCGACCGCCTCGGGGGCGCAGTGCCCGACCGACAGCCCGTGGGTGGCGCCGGAGAACCGTCCGTCGGTGACCAGTCCGACGTCGCCGCCCCTGCCGACGCCCTTCACGGCGGCGGTGACGCCGAGCATCTCCCGCATGCCCGGCCCGCCCTTCGGGCCCTCGTAGCGGATCACGATGAAGTCGCCGGGCTGCAACCCGCCGCCGAGCACGAACGCCATCGCGTCCTGCTCGCCGTCGAACACCCGGGCGGTCCCCTCGAACACCATCTCGTCCACTCCCGCGACCTTGACGACGGCGCCGTCGGGCGCGAGCGACCCACGCAGGATCGCCAGCCCGCCGTCGGCGTTGATCGGGTCGTCCAGGTCGCGGATGACGTCGCCGTCCGGGTCGGGGACGTCACCCAGGTCCGACAGGTTCTCCTGGACCGTCCGGCCGGTGACGGTCAGGCACGACCCGTCGATCAGGTCGCGCTCCAGCAGCATGCGCATCACCGTCGGGATCCCGCCGACCTCGTCGATGTCGCGCATGAGGAACCGCCCGTGGGGGCGGGAGTCGACGACGTGCGGCACCCGCCGGCCGATGCGGTCGAAGTCCTCGAGGTCGAGCGCCACACCGGCTTCGTGGGCGATGGCCAGCAGGTGCAGGACGGCGTTCGTCGACCCGCCGACGGCCATCACCACCGCGATCGCGTTCTCGATCGACGCGCGCGTGATGATCTGGCGGGCGGTGATCCCCCGGTCGAGCAACCCCGTGACGGCCCGTCCCGACCGGACGGCGAGGTCGGCCCGCCGCGGGTCGATCGCCGGGGGTGACGCCGAGCCGGGCAGCGACAGGCCCATCGCCTCGAGCGCGCTCGCCATGGTGTTCGCGGTGTACATCCCGCCGCAGGACCCCTCACCGGGGCAGGCGTTCGCCTCCACCGCGTGCAAGTGGTCGTCGTCGATCGTCCCCGCGGCGTGGGCGCCCACGGCCTCGAACACGTCCTTGATGTCGATGTCCCGGCCGTCGAGCGTCCCCGGCATGATCGTGCCGCCGTAGAGGACCACGGCGGCGAGGTCCATGCGCGCCGCCGCCATCGCCATCGCGGGGATCGACTTGTCGCACCCCGCGAACAGGACCATGCCGTCCAGGCGCTCGGCGTGCATGACCGTCTCGACGGAGTCGCAGATCACCTCGCGGCTCACCAGCGACGCCCGCATGCCCTCGGTCCCCATCGAGATCCCGTCGGAGACCGCGATCGTCGTGAACTCGATCGGGAACCCCCCGCCGGCGCGCACCCCGTCCTTCGACGCCTCGGCCAGGCGCTTCAACGGCAGGTTGCAGGGCGTGACCTCGTTCCAGGACGACCCCACCCCGACCTGCGGCTTGGTGAAGTCCTCCTCGGACATGCCGACCGCCCGCAGCATGGCCCGGGCGGGGGCCTTGGTCGGCCCCTCGGTGACGTCGGTGCTGCGCGGGCGTTGCATGGCTCCTCCTCGGACGGGGTGCACACGATAGTTGTCCTGGTGACCATGGCGGGCGGAGGGGCGGCGTTTGCCCCCCGGGCGCCCGGGAACAGTCGCGGCATGGATTGGCGCCGACGACCAGGGACCGATCCGGCGGATCCACACGGGGTCGCCGACCTGCTCGCGCGCGCCTGCGAGCTGGTGTCGACGTCCGCCGTCGAGGGCACCCGGTTCCTGTTCACCACCGGCGAGATGCTGCGCGTCAGCCGCGAGATCGAGCAGACCTCCATGGTCAGCGCCGACGTCCCGCTGTACGTCGGCGTCCAGCACGGGCACCGACTCGACGTCCAGCGCGACGTGTACCGCAGCCTCCTCGCCGCCGGCGTCGAGGTGATCGCGTACGGCTGCGACGGCGGGCCGTCGCTCCGCGGCATCTCCTGGGTGCGGGTGCCCGAGGACCCGTATGCGCTCACCGCCTCCTGGTTCCTCGTCCGCGGCGGCGAGGCCCCCCACGCCCTGGTCGGCTTCGAGCTGACGGGCGGTGGCGAGCGCCGGCGCTGGGAGGGGTTCGAGACCCGCGACGGCCGGCTGATCGAGGCCGTGGTGGACCACCTGGCCGCGACGGCGGAGGGCATCTCGCTCGACCGCGCCGAGGAGCGGTCGGGCTCCCACCACGGGTGATGCCACGGCGCGCCCAGGCGCGCGTCCGGGAGTGGCGGGATCCCGCGCTCTGAACTACGTTCACCCGATGGCAGAACCGCAGGTCACGGGGAAGGGCGCCCAGACGAGGGCGAAGCTGCTCAAGGCCGCGGCGGCGGAGCTGGTCGAGTCCGAGGGGCAGCTCGAGGTCGCGGCCGTGGCCCGCCGCGCCGGCACCTCCATCGGCCTGACGTACCGCTACTTCCAGAACAAGGGCGCGCTCGCGGCCGCCGTCGTGGAGGACTTCTTCGACCGCCAGGACAACGCGGTGCTGATGGCCGAGATCGAGGCCGACGACTGGCGGGCCCGGGAACGCCGGCGCATCGAGCTGATGGTCGCGTTCCACTACGCCGAGCCGATGGCCCGCGTGGCCCTCGGCGGCCTGGCCCGCGAACCCGAGGTCGCGGCGGTCATGGTCGACCGCCAGGCCCGCCAGGCCGCGATCGTGGCCGCGATGCTGGCCCGCGGGCAGGACCTCGGGAAGGTGGACACCGAGCTCGACCCCTCGATCGCCGGGCCGATGATCCTGGGGGCGATCCGGGAGGCCCTGCGGGTGGGCCTGGCCGCCGGGGACGCGCTGGGCGCCGGCGACCTGACCAACCAGATCCTCCACCTCGTGGACTCCGCCACCCGCGTCAGGAGCTGAGCCGTGGACCGCCACCCGACGGATCACCCCGCCATCGTCGCGGTCTGCCGCACCCGTGCGCTGCAACCCCGCACCGCGTCGAGCCGCCACCTGTCCGGCATCGACAAGGGCGGGGTCGACGCCGTCGTGGTCACCCCGACCGGGGTCGAGGGGGACGAGGTCCGCGACGTCGAGCACCCCGGCGGCATCGACAAGGCCGTGTACGCCTACGCCGACGAGGACGCCGCCTGGTGGGCGGCCGAGCTCGGCGAGGACATCTGGCCCGGCCGCTTCGGGGAGAACCTCCGCACCCGCGGCGTCGACCTGGTCGGCGCGGTGATCGGGGAGCGGTGGCGCATCGGCGCGGACGTCCTCGTGGAGGTCTCCGAGCCACGCGTGCCGTGCGCCCCCTTCCAGCACCACATGGGGGACCGCCCCGGCTGGGTCAAGCGCTTCGCCGACGTCGGCCGGACCGGGACGTACCTGCGGGTGCTGGCCGGAGGCCCGGTCGCGCCGGGCGATGCCGTGGAGGTGCTGTCACGTCCCGCGCACGGGGTGACGATCGGCCGCTGGTTCACCGCCAACGACCCGGCCGACGCGAAGGCCCTGCTGGACGCGGAGTCCGACGACTGGCAGGTGCCGGCGGCGCTCCGCGGCTACATCGTCCACGTGCTGGCCCGCGCCGGCGCGGGCACGACCTGACCCGGGCGCTACAGCGCGGCCACCAGCGGTTCGAGCACCTCCGCCTGGTAGGTGCCCAGGATCATCGTGCCGACCCGCGACGCCTTCCACGCCTCGAGGCGGTCGAGGATCCGGTCCATCGGCCCCACGAGGGCGCACTCGTCGACCAGTGCGTCCGGCACCAGCGCCGTCGCCTCGCCCTTCTTGCCGTCGAGGTAGAGGTCCTGGATGCGGGTCGCCGCCTCCTCGAAGCCGTAGCGGCACGCGAGGTTGAAGTAGAAGTTCCGGCCCTTCGCGCCCATGCCCCCGATGTACAGCGCGAACATCGGCCTGAGCGCGTCCCGGCAGGCGTCCAGGTCGTCGCCGGTCACGACGGACACCGTCGGGGCGATGTCGAAGTCGCTGCCGTCGCGGCCCGCGGCCGCGAGGCCCTCGTCGAGGTCGGCGTTGAAGATGTCCTCGCGCTCGGGGGAGTAGAAGATCGGCAGCCAGCCGTCGGCGATCTCGGCGGTCAGCTGGACGTTCTTCGGCCCGATGGCCGCCAGGTAGATCGGGATGTGCGGACGGACCGGGTGCAGGATCGACTTGAGCGCCTTCCCGAGCCCGGTCGCGTCGGCACCGCTGTAGGGGACGTCGTACTCCTCGCCGTGGAACTCGACCGGCTGCTCGCGGGCGATCGCCATGCGGACGATCTCGACGTACTCCCGGGTGCGCGTGAGCGGCTTGCCGTAGGGCACCCCGTGCCACCCCTCCACCACCTGCGGGCCCGACAGGCCCAGGCCGAGGAGCATCCGCCCGCCGCTCAGCGCGTCGAGGGTCATGGCGGTCATGGCGGTGTTCGCGGGGGTCCGGGCCGGCATCTGGAAGATCGCCGAGCCCAGCTTGATCCGCTCGGTCCGGCCGGCGAGGTAGCCGAGCACGGTCGCGGCGTCGGAGCCGTACGCCTCCGCGGTCCACACCGAGTCGATGCCGACCGCGTCGGCGTGGGCGACCAGCGGCATCACGTCGCCGATCGCGGATCCGGAGTAGCCGATGTTCAGGCCGAGGCGCATTGGGGCTCCTGCACCGGCTGAGCGAAGGCCGGTGGGGTGGGAGGTCGGACGGCTCCGGCGGGTTCTACCAGCCGACCATCTCGGCGACCAACGCCGGCTCGGCCGCGCACGTCCGCAGGGCGTCCGCCCACAGCCGCTCCGGGGTGATGCCGTGCGCGGCGGCGATGGCGTGCTCCCGCCCGAGGTCGGTGCCGAACATCGCCGGGTCGTCGGTGCCGATGCTGACGGCGACGCCGGCGTCGGCCAGCACAGCCAGCGGGACCGCGTCGACGTCCCCGACCGCGCCGGTGCGGACGTTCGACGTCGGGCAGATGTCGAGGCCGATGCCGCGGGCTCGCAACTCCCCGACGAGCGCGGGGTCGCCGGCGGCGCCGATCCCGTGGCGGATCCGCCGCGGGTGGAGCACCTCGACCACCTCGCGGACGAGCGCCGGGCCCGTCACCTCGCCGGCGTGGGGCACCACGGCCAGGCCGCCCTCGCGCGCGATCGCGAACGCCCGGGCGTACGCCGAGGGGTCGGCGCGCGCCTCGTCCCCGCCGATGCCCAGCCCCACGATCCCCCGGTCGGCGTAGCGGACCGCCCACCGGGCGGTCTCCTCGGCGAGGTCGGGGTCGGCGGTCCAGAACAGGTCCGGGGTGAGCCTGACCGCCACGCCGTGCGCATCGAGTGCCTCGGCGGCGCCGGTGCAGTACCCCTCGAACAGGTCCTCGAACGGGACGCCGCGGATCACCCGCTCCGCCGGGCTGAAGATCGCCTCCACGTACCTCGCGCCGTGCCCGGCGGCCTGGGCCGCGTAGTCGAGCGTGATCTCGCGGAAGTCCTCAGCGGTCCGGAGGCAGTTCGTCGTGAGGTTCCAGACGTCGAGGAAGTGGGAGAAGTCGGTGAACGTGTAGAGGGCGGCGATCCCCTCGACGGTGTCAGCCGGGAGGGTCTGGCCGTTGCGGCGCGCGAGCCGCAGGAGCCGGGACGGCAGCACCGTCCCCTCGAGGTGGACGTGGAGCTCTGCGTGGGGGGTCGCCATGGCGCGCAGATGGTACGTGCGCCGCAGGGCGGCGCCGCCAGGCCACCCTCAGCGACGTCCCTTGCGCCCGACGACACCGCTGCGCCGCTTGGCGGCCCCCCCGCTGCGCCGCCGGGGGGTGCTCCGCCGTGCCGACGCGCGGCTGCGCGACCGCGAGGTGCGCGACCGGGAGCTGCGCGACCGCGAGGCGCTCGAGCGCCGCCGGGACCGGTAGCCGGTGCTGTGGGACGACGTCCCCCGACCGCTGCTGCGGGAGACGAGGATGACGATGAGCGCCACCACGACCAGTGCCACGACGAACCCCATCTGGGACCTCCTCGACCACGTCGGCGGCGGCACCGCCGATCCCGCCGGACTCTACGCCCGTCAGCGGGGTCCGCGGGAGGGGCGTCGCGGCCCGTAACCTCTGGGTCATGTCCGGGCTGGTGGCGCTCGCGGTCGTGGCGGTGCTCGGCGTCGCCCTCGTCGTCCTGGCGATCTCGACGGCACGCCCGCCCCGCGACCCCGTCCCGGACACCGAGGGGTACCTGGATCGCTGGCGTCCCCTGCACGGCGGCGTGGACCCGCGTGCCTCGGCACCGCTGCGGCGGTGGCTGGTGCTCGGGTACGCGGTCGCCCGTCCCCTGGCGCGTCGCGGCGTGCGGCCGGACGTGCTGACGCTGACCGGGGCGTGGCTGGCGTGCGCCGCGCTCGCCGCGGCGGCCGAGGGAGGCGCCTGGCAGGTCCTCGGGGGCGTACTGGTCGTGGTCAGCGGGCTGGCCGACACCCTCGACGGCGCGGTCGCCGCCGCCACCGACCGGACGAGCGCCTGGGGCTACGTGGTCGACTCGGTCACCGATCGGGTGACCGACGTGGTGCTGCTCCTGGCCCTCTGGGTGGTGGGTGCCCCGCCCTGGCTGGTCCTGCTCGCCGGCGTCACCGGCTGGCTGATCGAGTACGCGCGAGCGCGGGGTCGCAACGCCGGCGGCACCGAGGTGGGGACGATCACCGTCGGGGAGCGGGCCGTCCGGGTGATCGCCGTGGCCGTCGGGGTGCTGTTCGGGGCGGTCCTCCCCCCGTTGGAGGACCTCATCACGGCCGCTGCGGCTGCGGTGCTCGCCGTCGCCGGCGTCGTCGGCGTCGTCCAGGTGCTGGTCGCGATCCACCGCGACCTGTCGACGGCCCCCTGACGCACACGGGTTGTCCACACCCCCCGGTCGCGCGGTCTGCTGGGCGCTGCCTATCGTCTGCTGACACCGATCGACGTGGGTTGTGGAGGTACGAGAGATGAGATCGCTGTTGATCACGCTGCTGGTCCTGGCTGGCGTCCTGGCCGGCACCCCGGTCGCGGCACGGTCCCAGAGCGCCGACCTGACCGTCGACCTCACCGTCGTCGACGACGGATCCGACCCCCAGGTGGTGCGGGCCCGACTGACCAACCGCGGTCCTGACGACGCCGAGCACCCCATCCTGCGGGTGGCCGTCGAGCGCGGCGCGATCACCGCCCACACCGGCGATCCCCAGCCCGGGTCGCTCGCCGACGGGGTCGGGTGCGCGGCTGACGAGGCGCAGGTGTCGTGCAGCGTCGAGCACCTCGCCGCCAACACGTCGATGTCGATGGACGTCGCCGTGTCGGTCCGCGCCGGGACGTCCGTCCGGGCGGTCGCCGAGGCCGCCGGCACGCCGGATCCGCACCCCGGCGACGGGAACAGCGCGGAGGTCGCCCTCAGACCGCCGGCGGCCGACCTGGCCATCACCGACGTCGTCCTCCGGGACCCCGACGGCGGTGGTGACGTGGCTCTCGCGGCCGCGCGCGTCGTCGAGCTGCGGGCGACGGTCGTCCACCGCGGCGGCCGCGAGGCCGACGTCGATCTGGTGGTGGTGGGCGTCGACCGCCTCGACCACGACGGCTGCCATCCCGACGGGGCCGGCTGGCGCTGCCCGCTCGGCCGCGCCGCACCGGGGACGCAGCGCACGGTCGCGCTCCCGCTCGAGCGCCCGGAGCCCGGCGAGGACGCGCGCGCGGTGACCCTCACGGCGGTCGCGCAGGACCTCACCGACCCCGATCCGGCCGCCGCGACGACCACCGTCGACCTCGCGCCGCGCACCCCGGTCGCGGGGGAGGTCGTCCGCCACGCAGGCGGCGAGCGGATCGCCACGGCCGTCGCCGTCAGCCGGGCCCGCTTCGAGGCGGGCCCGGCCCGCGCGGTCGTGCTCGCCCGCGCCGACGCGCCCGCCGATGCGCTGGCGGGTGGACCCCTCGCCGCCGAGCTGTCCGCGCCGATCCTGCTGACCAGCCCCGGGGACCTGCCACCCGCCACGCTGGCCGAGATCGACCGGGTGCTCGATCGCGGCCGCACCGTGCACCTCCTCGGGGGCACCGCCGCGATCGGGGAGGCCGTGGCCGCCGCCCTCGAGGACGCCGGCTACGCCACGACCCGCGTGATGGGACCCAACCGGTACGCGACCGCCGTCGCGATCTACGAGGCCCTCGGACGTCCCCCCACCGTCGCCGCAGCCGACGGGGACGCCCACGCCGACGCGGTCGTGGCCGGCGCGGCCATGGCGGCGGCCGGGGGCGCGCTCGTGCTCACCGCCGGCGACCGGGTCCCGGACGAGCTCGCACCCCTCACCAGCCGCATCGACTGGGCGATCGGCGCGTCAGCGGCGGCGGCGCTGCCCGGCACGGCGGCCTTGTCGGGCTCGACGCCCGCGGGGACCAGCGTCGCGGTCGCCCGGGCGTTCGGCGCCGCACCGCGGGTCGTGGGGCTCGCGACGGCGGAGGCGTTCCCCGACGCCCTCGCCGGCGGACCGCTCGTGGCCGGTCTGGGTGCGCCGCTGCTGCTCAGCGACACCGACCGCCTCTCCGAAGCGGTGGCCGACTACCTGGCCGACACCACCACGGTCACCGCCGCCCACCTGCTGGGCGGGACGTCGGCGCTGTCCGCCGCCGTCGAGGACGCGGTCGCCGCACTCATCGCGCGCTGACCACCGCCCGCGCGACGATCTCGGCGCTGAGCAGCACCAGCGGCAGCCCCCCGCCCGGGTGGCTCGATCCGCCCACCAGGTGCAGGTCCTCCACCGGGCCGGCGTTCGGTGGCCTGAGGAACGCCGCCAGCGGCCCGTTGGACGACGAGCCGTAGATCGCCCCGCCGGGGGCGGCCGCCTCGCGGGCCAGCACCGACGGCGGCCGCTCCTCGGCGAGGACCACGCCGGGTCGGACGTCGATGCCGCGTGCGGCCATCAGCTCGAGGACGCGGTCGGCGTACCCGGCCGGGGGGGAGGCGACCTGGTCGGTCCGGGGGGCGTTCACCAGGACGAACCACGACTGGTGGCCGGGCGGCGCGACGGACGGGTCGTCGGGGACCGCGACGTAGATCGTCGGATCGGTCGCGTAGGCCGGGTGCCGTCCGAACAGCGCGTCGAACTCGGCGTCGTAGTCGCCACCGAACAGCACCGTGTGCCCGGGCATGGCGGCGGCACGTCCGCTGAGCCGGTCGGTCCGGACGCCGAGCAGGAGCACCCACCCGGCGAGGGAGCGGGGCGCGACCCGCAGGCGGCGGCGCAGCGGCCGGCCGACCGCCCGGGGCAGCAGGACATCGGCGACGACCGCGGCGTCGGCGTTCGCCACCACCGCGTCGGCGGGCCACTCCCGGCCGTCTGCGGTGACCACCCCGGTCGCGCGGCCCCCCCGCACGGTGATCGAGCTCACCGGCGTCGACGTGGCGATGTGCCCGCCGTGCGCCCGGACCCGGTCGGCCAGGACGTCGGCGATCCGACGGAGGCCGCCGGTGACGTACCACCCGCCCCACCGCCGCTCGGCGTAGGGGACGGTCACCAGGGCCGCCGGCGCACGCCGGGGGTCCGAGCCCGAGTAGGTCGCGTACCGGTCGAGCAGCACCCGGAGGCGCGGGTCGCTCAGGTACTCCCGGCCGAGGGAGCGGACGGTGCGGTGGGGCGCGACGGCCGCCAGGTCGCGCGGGTCGGCGGCGAGCGGCAGCAGGTCCCGCACGCCCCGCAGCGGCGAGCGGAGCACGGGATCGGCCGAGGCCCCCCAGACGTGGGCGGCGCGGGCCATCAGCGCCGCCCACTGGACGGCGGCACCGACCCCGATCACGGCGTCGAGCTCGGCGGCGAACCGGTCGTCGTCGGCGTGGGCGTCCAGCCACGTGCCGTCGGCGAAGCGGTACCGGGCGATCGGGTCCAGCCGGCGGAGGTCCAGCGCATCGACGGCCCCCGTGTCGCCGAGGACGTCCCGCACCGTCCACGGGAGGGTCACGAGGGAGGGTCCGGTGTCGAACCGGAACCCGTCGACCTCGCGGATGCCGAGCTTCCCGCCGACGACCGGCGCCTGCTCGAGCACCGCCACGTCCCACCCGGTCGCGGCCAGCCGCGCCGCGCACGCCAACCAGCCCACCCCCGCGCCGACCACCACGACCCGTGACCGCCCCGCCATCAGGGAACCGGCCTGCCCTTCCAGGACAGGGCCCCGAGGCGCTTGCGGCGCCACGACTCGCGGGTCAGGTGGGCGAGCACCAGGACGCTGACCGGGTGGGTCGGCGCGTCCCGCACGTGCCCACCGGTGCGCCACGCCGCGTGGGCCCGGCCGAGCACGGCGCCGACGTACCCGACGCCGCCGGCCAGCGCCAGATCCCGCCGGCGCGCGGCCAGCCCCACGACCAGGGCGAGGGGCGGCACCACGTACAGCAGCACCAGGCAGGCCAGCACCGCCACCGCGCCGGTCCGGCTGCCGAACGCCCGCCACAGCGACTTGGCGTACCCCTCACGCAGCTCGGCCCAGCCGTCGTACATCCGGCACGTCGCGTGCGGCGTCCCGTCCGCCATCCCCACGCGCAGTCCCGCCCGCTTGAAGGCGCGGGCCAGCGCGACGTCCTCGATCACCTCGCCGCGGACCCGGCCGTGCCCCCCCGCGGCGCGGTACGCGTCGGCGCGGCAGAGGATCAGCTGGCCGTTCCCCGCCGTCATCGACTCGTGCCGGCTGCGCTCGGCCAGGCGGAGCGGGAGGAACGTCAACCAGGACCACTGCAGGAGCGGCTGGACCAGGCGCTCGGCGGTCCCCTCGACGACCTGGCGCGGGTAGGGGCTCAGCAGGTCGACCTCCCCCTGGACCAGCATGTCGACGCAGGCGGCGAGCGCGCCGGGCTCCAGGCGCACGTCGGCGTCGAGGAAGACCAGCACCTCTCCGGTCGCCTCCGCCGCCAGCTGGGCGCAGGCGTGCGGCTTGCCGAGCCACCCGCGGGGGAGGGGGCGACCGGTGACCAGTCGGAAGCGGCGGTCGCCGTCGGCCACGCTGCGGGCGGTCACCGCCGTGTCGTCGGTCGACCCGTCGTCGAGGACGATCACCTCGAGGGCCACGCCTGCCTGGTCGAGCACCGACTCGAGCGTCGGGCCCAACCGGTCGCTCTCGTCCCGCGCGGGGATCAGCACCGAGACCGACGGCCGCAGCGCCTCAGGCGTCGCCGTGGCCGGGGTCTTGCGCAGCAGCCGCCAGTTCAGGACCGAGTGGACCGACAGCGCGGTCGCCGCGACGCCGGCGACCGCCACGACCGCGGTGGCCGGCACGACGGACCTCCGCGCAGCCGTCACGTCCCGTCCGGCCGGGTGCGGGTCCGCACCAGCGCGGCCACGACCACGACCCCCATCCCGACGCCGCCGTAGAGCGCCGACTGCGGCAGGTCGAAGAAGGCCGCGTGCGCCAGCGCCGACCCCGCCCAGGTCCACACGTACAGCGCGACCGGGACGCGGAGGTCGACCCGGTCGGGGGTCCACGCGCCCGTCAGGTGCCATGACGCCATCATCATGAGCCACGCCGTCCCCAGCCAGGCCGCGTAGTTCGTCGCGGGGATCCCGTCGAGCAGGTGCGGTCCCGCCGAGGACCACCGCCAGTACCCCTCGGCCACCATCTGCGGATCGAGGAACAGGTCCCAGGCCGCCAGCGCGATCGCGCCCACCGCGGTCCCGACCAGCCGGGACGACGCGGTCAGCCGCGCGACCACCAGCGCCGGGTAGCCGAGCATCGTCCAGGCCAGCGGGATCACCAGGGGGACCTCGCCGACGGTCGGGCCGAGGCGGGACTGGTCGTAGGCGTAGTCCCCGAACGGGAACCCCGTGGCGACGCCGAGCAGCTCGACGGCCAACCCGCCGCCCGCGAAGACCGCCCCGATGGCGACGCCGACCCTCCAGCCGTGGTGGACCACCGCGTGCGACAGCGACGCGGCGGAGAAGGCCACGACGGTCGCGATCGTCACCGCGTCCCGCGCCTGACCGCCGACGAGCGGGTAGACGACCTGGGCGGTGATCGCCGCGGCGGCCAGCACGACCGGCACCGCCCGCGCGGCCGGCCGGCCGCGTTCGGCGCGACCGTCGAGGACACGGGCGCGCACGGCGACCGGCGCGGTCGAGGGCCCGGTGCTGGCGGTCACGTGCGCCCCCCGACACGGCGGCGCACCGCCGACGCCGCGCGCCGCCAGGGCCTGGCCG
Source organism: Euzebya sp. (assembly GCF_964222135.1). Taxonomy (NCBI): domain Bacteria; kingdom Bacillati; phylum Actinomycetota; class Nitriliruptoria; order Euzebyales; family Euzebyaceae; genus Euzebya; species Euzebya sp. Next base: position 17,041 of record NZ_CAXQBR010000075.1, on the reverse strand, counting down.
CCCTCGCGCGGTCGCGGACCACGACCCTGGCGGCCGTCCGGCCGCTGGCGCCGAAGACGCCGCCGCCCGGGTGCGTGGACGCGCCGGTCAGGTACAACCCGTCGACCGGCATCCGGTAGCCCGACAGCTCCGGCATCGGCCGCCACGCGAACATCTGGTCGAGCGACATGTCCACGTGCATCACCTGCCCGTCCACCAGGCCGAGCTCGCGCTCGAGGTCGAGGGGGGTCTGGACGTAGGCGTGCTCGACCGTGCGGGCGAAGCCCGGGGCGGCGGCGTCGACGGCGTCGATGAGCTTCTGGCCCTCACGCTCGCGGATGGCGTCCCACGACTCGCCGGTCGACAGGCGGTAGGGGTGCCACTGGCCCCACACGGTCACGTTGTGCCGGCCCTCGGGGGCGATCGACGGATCGATCGCGGAGAACGCCATCGCCAGGGCGGCCGGCCGGGACGGCGGGCGTCCGGCGACGAAGTCCCCGTGCGCCTCGCGCAGGAACCGGCGTGAGGGGGCGAGGAGCTGCAGCGCGTGGTGCTCGGCGCCGCCGAGCGACCCCGGGTAGGACGGCAGGGCGGTGGTGCCGAGCCGCACCACCATCCCGATGCCGTTCCCCGTCCGGATCGTGCGGCGGGCCCGGTCGGCGAAGCCGTGCGGCAGCGCCTCGTCGCCGACGAGCCCCAGCGTGGTCAGGACGTGGCAGCCCGCCACGACGACGTCGGCGGCGATCCGCTCGCCGGACTCGGTCACCACCCCCCGCACCCGGCCGTCGCGCGCCACGATGCGCGCCGCGCCGTCGCCGAGACGGACGGTGCCGCCCAGCCGGCGGAGCCGCTCGGCGAGCGCGGTGCTGAGGGATCCCGACCCGCCGATGGCCCGTCCGGGCGCCAGGCGGTGCATGACCATGTTCCAGCCGACCAGGTCGGCGGTCGCGGGCTCGTGCGTCGGCGGTCCCGACTGCGCGCCCAGCCAGGCGAGCGCGGTCTTCAGCCGCTCGTCGCCGAAGTGCTCGTCGAGCAGGGCGTCGCCCGAGGTGAGGAACTGCCGGGACAGCTCCAGCCCGTCGAGGCCGGTCGCGCGCCCGACGCCGGCCATCCGCCGGCCGACGTTGCCGAGGGTGGGCGCCTCGCAGAACAGCTCGAAGATCCTGGCGTTGCGCTCGCCCCAGTCGGTCGCGAACGCGTGGTAGGCCGTGGCGTCGGCGTCGCCGCAGACCGCCGCGATCGAGTCGCAGGTGGCGTCGAGGTCCAGGTGGAACGCGATCGCCTGCGTCGCCGGACCGTCGGCGTCGGGGGACTCGGCGACCGGCGCGAAGCCCCAGGGGTCGAGGTCGACGTAGGCGAGTCCGCAGTCGGCCAGGTCGAGGTCCTCGATGATGCCGGTGTGCCGGACCATGATGTGGGCGCTCGACCCGACGTCCATCCGGTAGCCGTCGAAGCGGTCGACGGTCGACACCGCGCCGCCCACCACGTCGCGGCGCTCGACGACCTCGACGTCGAGTCCCTCGGCCGCCAGGTAGCAGGCGGCCACCAGGGCGTTGTGGCCGGCGCCGACCACCACGACATCACGCACGCAGATCTCCTCGTCCGGGGGCGGTCCCGACCGGGGAGGTGGTGGAGACCTGCGACACGGTTCCCCGCACCCCCAGCAGCGCGAACCTGGCGAACAGCTCCTCGCCGTACCAGTCCAGACGGGTGGTGTCGGCGATGGCCCGGCGGTGGGGGCCGCGCCGGTACGCGAACGCCTCGAGGTCGGCGGCAGCGCGCCACAGCGTGAGCGTGCCCTGCACCCCGATCGGGGCCTCGCCGATGCCGACGCGGAGCAGGGGCTGGGGGCCGGCCTCGAGGTCGGCGACCACCGGCGGCACGGCCCGCCAGAACGTCGCGGCCGTGCGGGGTCGCAACCGTGCGCGCGTCAGCGACACGACCGGGCCGTCCCAGCCCCGGAGGTCCTCACGAGCGGTGAACGGCTCCCGCCCGCTCCACCGCCCCCGCGTCCGCTGGCACGCGAGGTCGGCGCGCCACTCCTCCTCGGCGATGCGTCGCCACCCACGCGGCGTGCGGTGGGCCTCGAAGGCCACCGCGTCCTCCGCCCGCTGCCAGGCCGCCACCAGCCCCCAGGTGCGCGGGTCGGCGTCCCGCGGGCTCAACGTCCGCCCGTCCCCGGTGCCGAGCAGCTTGGAGAACGTCAGGCCGGGTGTGCCGCGCAGCAGCCAGCGGTCCGCGGCCATCCGCGCGACGGCGAGGGGCACCGCCGCGGTGGGGACGCGCCAGAGGTGCACCGTCACGTGGGACATCGCCCCGACGGTAGACGGCGGGGGGAGGGGCGGCCGACGTCGGCGGCATCCTCCTCGGGGATGACCGCGCACCCGCCGGCGGGAGGACGCCGGCCGGCCGGGGCAGGGGTACCGTCATCGTCGACCATGACCGACCGGGCATCCGCCGCACTCGACCGGATCCGCAGCTCGCCCCCCTGGCTGCAGGACCTCGTCCTCGCGATCGCGGTCAGCCAGGCCGACCTCGTGGCGGTGCTGTTCGGCAACCGGAGCCCCGGCCCGTGGGGCACGGCCCCGACCCCGGTGGCCATCGTGGCCGTGCTGCTCATCTCCCTGCCGCTGGTCTTCCGGCGCCAGAACCCGGATCTCACCATCATGCTGACGGGGTTCGGCGCCGGTCTCGCCGGGGCGTTCGGCATCCCCATCCAGGCCCTCGCCCCGCTGGTGGCGCTGTACACGGTGGCGGCGTACACGCCCCTCGCCGACACCGTGGTGGCCACCGGGATCTTCTTCGCCGTCACGACCGGCCTGGCGCTCAGCCAGGGGGGCATCGCGCTCCTCTACGCCAACACCCTGATCGTGCTGGGCGTGGCCATCATCGGCCGGATCGTCCAGGCCTACCGAGAGCAGACCGAGGAGCTCGCCGCCCACGCCGCGGAGCTCGAGCGCTCACGCGAGGAGCGGGCCTCCCTGGCCGTCCGCGCCGAGCGGAGCCGGATCGCGCGGGAGATGCACGACGTGCTCGCCCACTCCACCTCCGTCATGGTCGTGCAGGCCACCGGCGCGCGGCGCATGCTGCCCGCCAAGCCGGACCAGGCGGCGGCCGCGCTGCAGGTGATCGAGGACACCGGCCGGCAGTCCCTCGGCGAGCTCCGGCGGATGCTCGGCCTCCTCCGCGACGACGACGAGGTGGTGCCGCCCACACGCCCCCAGCCCGGCCTCGAGGACGTGACCGGGCTCGTCGAGGAGTTCCGGCTGGCCGGCCTGCAGGTCGAGCTGCGGGTGGTCGGCCACCTGCCGGCGGTCGACGTCGCGATCTCCCTCTCCGGCTACCGGATCGTGCAGGAGGCCCTGACCAACGTGCTCAAGCACGCCGCGGCGACCCGGACGATCGTCGAGCTGCGAGCTCGCGACGGCGCCCTCCACCTCGAGGTCCTCGACGACGGTGGCCGCGACCGGGGGCACCAGCCGGGTGGGCAGGGCGTCCGGATGGAGTCGGGTGGGTTCGGGCTGGTCGGAATGCGCGAGCGCGCTGCGCTGGTCGGCGGGCGGCTCGAGGCCGGTCCCCGGCCGGGCGGCGGCTACCGCGTCGCGGCGGTGCTGCCCCTGGACGACCACCCGAGCCCGGTCCCCGAGGTCGCGTCGTGATCCGGGTGCTCCTCGCCGACGACCAGGCGCTGATGCGCACCGGGTTCCGGATGATCCTCGACGGCGAGGACGACATCGAGGTGGTCGGCGAGGCCGGGGACGGGGAGGAGGCGGTGGCCGAGGCCCACAGGCTCCGGCCCGACGTGGTGCTGATGGACATCCGCATGCCGCGGCTCGACGGCGTCGCCGCGACCGAGCGCCTGGCCGGGCCGGACGTGACCGACCCGATCAGCGTCCTGATCCTCACGACGTTCGACCTGGACGAGTACGTCTACGGCGCCCTGCGCGCCGGTGCGAGCGGGTTCCTCCTGAAGGACGCCCCGCCCGAGGAGCTGGTCCACGCCATCCGGGTCTGCGCCGGCGGCGATGCGCTGCTCGCGCCCGCGGTCACCAAGCGGCTCATCGGCGAGTTCGCCGCCCGCCCGGAGACCCGTGAGCCGACCGGCGACGCCGCCCGCCTCACCGCCCGCGAGCGCGAGGTGCTGATCCTGATCGCGCGGGGGCTCAGCAACGGCGAGATCGCCGAGGAGCTGTTCGTCTCCGAGACCACCGTCAAGACCCACGTGGGTCGGGTGCTGTCGAAGCTGGGGCTGCGCGACCGCGTGCAGGCAGTCGTCTTCGCCTACGAGCAACGGCTGGTCCTGCCGGGGGAGTAAGGGGTCTCCCCCACGGGTCCTCCGCGGGGAGGAGACCGAGATCACGACCCCGGCGGATGTGCCCGGCCCCCCCGCCCGGCAAGGTTGACCCCCGACACCGATCAGCCCACGACAGGCACCGACGATGAGCTCCTCCACCCCAAGCAGCGCAACCACGACCGCGACGCGCCTCGCCGCGCGCGCGGTCGGCCTCGAGAAGGTCTACGGCCGCGGGGACACCGCGGTGCGCGCGCTCGACGGCGTGTCGGTCGACTTCGCCGCTGCGGAGTTCACCGCGGTCATGGGCCCGTCGGGCTCGGGGAAGTCGACGCTGATGCACTGCCTCGCGGCGCTGGACCAGCCCACCGCCGGGCAGGTCTTCGTCGGTGACACCGATCTGACCGGTCTGAGCGACCGGCAGCTCACCGTGCTCCGGCGCGAGCGGATCGGCTTCGTCTTCCAGGCCTTCAACCTGCTGCCGCAGCTGGACGCCCGGGAGAACATGCTCCTGCCCCTGCGGCTCGCGGGCGCGAAGCCGGACGACGCGTGGTTCGACACCGTGGTGACCACCGTGGGGCTGGGCGACCGCCTGGACCACCGGCCTGGCGAGCTGTCCGGCGGGCAGCAGCAGCGCGTCGCCGTGGCGCGGGCGCTGATCAGCCGCCCGGACATCGTCTTCGCCGACGAGCCGACCGGCAACCTCGACTCGACCAGCGGCGCGGAGGTCCTCGGCTTCATGCGCCGCAGCGTCGACGAGCACGGCCAGTCCATCGTCATGGTCACCCACGACCCGATGGCGGCCGGGTACGCCGACCGGATCGTGTTCCTGGCCGACGGCCACGTCGTCGACGAGATGCGGGAGCCCACCGCCGAGCGCGTGCTCGACCGCATGAAGGGGCTGTAGGCCCGTGTTCCGCACCACGCTGCGCAGCATCGCGGCGCACAAGCTGCGCCTCGCCGCCACCTCCCTCGCGATCATCGTCGGCGTCGCGTTCGTCACCGGCACCCTGATCCTCTCCGACACCCTCAACGCCACCTTCGACGAGCTGTTCGGGCAGACGACCGCCGGCATCGACATCGCCGTGCAGGGCCCGGAGGACACCACCGATCCGCTGACGGGCCTCCGCGACCCCCTGCCGGTCGAGGTCGCCGACGAGATCGCCGCCGTGGACGGGGTCTCGGCCGTCTCGCCGGAGGTCAGCGGCTTCGCGCAGCTGATCGGCGACGACGGCGAGCCCATCGGCGGGTTCGGCCCCCCGACCCTCGCCTTCAACGTCCCGCTGTCACCCGAGCTCGACACCGCCACCATCCGCGACGGTGCGTACCCCACCGGACCGGACGAGATCGCCATCGACGCCGGCACCGCGGCCACCAACGACTTCGCGGTCGGTGACACCGTCGGGCTGGTGGTCGAAGGCCCGGTCCAGCAGTACACGATCACCGGGACGTTCGGCTTCGGCGAGCTCGACAGCCTCGCCGGCGCCACCGCCGTCGTGTTCGACCCCGACACCGCCTTCTCCCTGTACGGCGACGGCGGCTACCACACCGTCTACGCCGCGGCTGAGGGCGGCGTGGACCCCGACGACCTGGCCGACGACATCGCCGCGGCCCTCGGCGACGGCGTCGACGTGCTGACCGGCGAGGAACTCGCCGACGACCAGGCCTCCGACATCTCCGAGGGGCTCGGCTTCTTCACCACCGGCCTGCTGGTCTTCGCCGGCGTGTCGCTGTTCGTGGGCGCGTTCCTGATCGCGAACACCTTCTCGATCATCCTCGCCCAGCGCACCCGCGAGCTCGCGCTGCTCCGCGCCGTCGGGGCATCCCGGCGCCAGATCCTCGGCTCGGTCCTCGGCGAGGCGCTCGCCACCGGGCTGGTCGGCTCCGTGCTCGGGTTCGGCCTCGGCGCCGCGCTCGCCGTCGGGCTCTTCGCGCTGCTCGACGCCTTCGGCATCGCCCTCCCCCAGGGTGACCTCGTCATCGCGCCGGCCACCTTCGTGGTCGCGATCCTCCTCGGCACGGTGCTGACCGCGGTCGTCGCGGTCGTCCCCGCCGCCCGCGCGACCCGCATCCCCCCGGTCGCCGCGCTGCAGGCCGTCGCCGCCCCGCCGCCCAAGCGCTACAGCGTCCTGCGCTACGCCGCCGGCGGCGTGGTCTTCGCCCTCGGCGTGGCCGGACTGGCCCTCACCCTGACCCAGGGCACCGGCATCCTCGCCGTCGGTGTCGCCGCGGTCATCACCCTCCTCGGGGCGGCATCCCTCGCGCCCCTGGTCACCAAGCCGCTCCTCGGCATCCTCGGCGTGCCCCTGTCCGCCCGGGGGATCCAGGGGCAGCTCGCGACCGAGAACGCCCGCCGCAACCCGCGGCGCACCGCCGCCACCGCGTCGGCGCTGATGATCGGCCTGGCGCTGGTCGCCTTCATGGCGATCCTGGCGGAGTCCTTCACCCGGTCCGCCACCGCGTCCATCGAGGAGTCGTTCGCCGGCGACTTCCAGGTCAACCCCGCCGGCTTCTTCACCGGTCAGGGCGGGCCCGGCCCGCAGCTCGAGGAGGACGTCGCAGCCGTCGCCGGGGTCCAGACCGTCGCCGTCCAGCAGTTCGGGCAGGTCGAGATCGACGGCGAGGACACGTTCGTCGCCGGCTTCGACCCCGAGGAGATCGACGAGGTCCTGACCCTCGACGTGCTCGAGGGAGGGGCGGACGGCCTCCTCGCCACCGGCCTGGCCGTGTCGGACGACGTGGCCGACCGCGAGGACGTGGCCGTCGGCGACACCATCGAGATCATCGTCGACGGCGAGGCGGTGGCCCTCGAGCTGGGTGCGGTCTACGAGACGTCGCCGGTGGCCAGCGGCTGGGTGGTCGACGCCAGCCAGGTCCCCGGTCTCGCCTTCGGCGCGATGATGGTCGAGCTGGATGACGACGCCGACGCGACGGCCGTCCGCCCCGAGGTCGAGGCCGTGCTGGAGGCCTACCCGACCCTCGAGCTCCGCGACGTGACGGAGGTCCAGGAGCTCATCACCGGCCAGATCAACCAGCTGCTCGGGGTGGTGAGCGCGCTCCTCGCCCTCAGCGTGATCGTCGCGCTGTTCGGGATCGTCAACACCCTCGGCCTCAGCGTCTTCGAGCGCACCCGCGAGCTGGGCCTGCTCCGCGCCGTCGGGGCGACCCGCAGCCAGGTCCGGTCGATGATCCGCTGGGAGTCGGTCTTGATCGCGCTGCTGGGCGCCATCTTCGGCCTGGTCCTGGGCGTGCTGTTCGCCTGGCTGGTCGTGACCGCGCTGGCGGACGAGGCGCCCCTCGACCTCGCGTTCCCGCTGGGGTGGCTGGTCACCGGTCTGATCGCCTCCGCGATCGCCGGGGTGCTGGCGGCGATCCTGCCAGCCCGCCGAGCCTCCCGGGTCGACGTCCTGCGGGCGATCGAGGCGACGTAGGAGGGGGGCGGCGGAGGTAGCCTGCCGCCCCATGATCAACGTCGACATCGACGGCCCCATCACGATCGTGGAGATCGACCGGCCGGAGAGCCGGAACGCGATCGACGGGCCGACCGCGGATGCCCTGCGGCAGGCGTTCGCCACCTTCGACGCCGACGAGCGGCAGCTCGTGGCGGTGCACACCGGAGCCGGTGAGCACTTCTGCGCCGGTGCCGATCTGGCGGCCTTCGCCGAGGGCGGGGACCGCGCCCTGACCATCCAGGCGCCCCCCGCCCCGGGGCCGCTCGGGATCAGCCGCATGCGGCTCTCCAAGCCGGTCATCGCCGCCGTGGAGGGCTACGCGGTGGCCGGCGGGCTGGAGCTCGCCATCTGGGCCGACCTCCGCGTCGCCGCCGAGTCCGCGGTCTTCGGCGTGTTCTGCCGCCGCTTCGGCGTCCCCCTCGTGGATCTGGGGGCGGTCAGGCTGCCGCGGCTCGTCGGCCACTCACACGCCATGGACATGATCCTGACCGGACGGCCCGTCGACGCCGAGGAGGCCAAGGCGATGGGGCTCGCCAACCGCGTGGTGCCCGACGGCCAGGCCCGCGGCGCCGCCGTGGAGCTGGCCCGGACCATCGCGTCGTTCCCGCAGCGCACCATGCGGTCGGACCGGCAGGTCGCGATCGAGCAGTGGGACCTCGACGACGAGCGCTGGCACATGCGCGAGTACCTCCTCGGCCGCAACGTGCTCCTGTCGGGAGAGGCGGACGAGGGCGCCAGCCGCTTCGTCGCCGGCGCCGGCCGGCACGGGCACTTCGAGGAGACCGACTAGTCGGACCCCGCCGCGTCGAGCAGGGCCTCGACGTCCGCGCGGGTCGGCAGCGCCGGCTCCGCCCCTCTGATCGTCGTCGCGTGCGCGCCTGCGGCGGTCGCGAACCGCAGCGCGTCGGCGTACCCCTGCCCCTCCGCCAGGGCGATGGCGAGCGCGGCGTTGAACGAGTCGCCGGCTGCGGTGGCGTCGATCGCCTCCACGCCCGGCGGGGCGACCGCACCGGACCGCGACCCGTCGGCCCACGCCGCCCCGCGAGCGCCGAGGGTGACGACGGCGGCGCGCTGGTCGGTGACCAGCGCGCGGGCAGCCGCCTCGCCGTCGAGGTCCGCCGCGTCGCGGCCGAGCAGCGCGGCGGCCTCCACCTCGTTGGGGGTGATGACCGTCGCGGTGGTCGCCAGCTCGTCGGAGATGTCGTGCACCGGCGCGGGGTTCAGGACGACCCGCCCGCCCCTCGACCGGACCGCCCGTGCCGCGGCCAGGCTGACCGGCGCCTGGATCTCACCCTGCAGCAGCAGCGCGTCGCAGTCGGGCAGGTCGGCGGCGACCGCCGCGTCGAGCTGGCGGTTCGCGCCCTGGTACTGCACGAACCCGACGTCGCCGTCGGGGGTGACCAGCGGGACCGCCACCGCGGTGGCGACGCCGTCGAGGACCACCACGCGGGAGGCGTCGACCCCCTCGGCGTCGAGGGCCGTGAGGAACGCGCGGCCGAAGTCGTCGTCCCCGACCGCGCCGACCATGACCACCTCCGCCCCCATGCGCGCCGCGGCGACGGCCTGGTTGTAGCCCTTGCCGCCCCGGTAGCGGCCGAACGCCGTGGCCAGGATCACCTCCCCCGGCCCGGGCACCGCCGGCACGTCGAAGGCCAGGTCCATCACGAGCGAGCCGACCACCAGGATCCGGGTCATGTGGGCCTCCTCATGCGCGCGCCGACCCGGTGCGGGTCGGCGCGTCGCGGGATGAGACGGTGCGGGTCAGCGCAGCGCGGCGCCCGTCTCGAGGTCGAAGAAGTGCATCGACTCGGTCTTGAAGCCGACGTCGACGGTCTCGTGGATCGCCGGCGGCTTGCCGGGCTCGAAGCGCGCGACGATGGTCGCGCCGCCGGCCGCGGCCTGCTCCTGCAGCGCCTCGAACGCCTCGTCGTCGTCGACGGCCTCGCGGACGTCGTCGCTGATGACGTGGCGCGCGTCGGTCTTCAGGTGCACCAGCATCTCGGCGCCCAGCATCTCGACCAGCTCCACGCGCAGCTGGCGCCACACCATGTCGTCGGGCACGTCGCCGCTGGCCTGGATGAAGTGCTCGGGCCGCATGCCGATCGCGACGCGCTTGCCGGCGTAGTCGCGGACGCGCGGGTAGGCGTCGATCGCGGCGTCGTGGATCTTCATGCGGTTCGCGGGGTCGATCTGGACGTACAGCGTCCCGCCCTCGTCGACGACCTCCGCGTCCGCGATGTTCATCGACGGCGAGCCGATGAAGCCGGCGACGAACAGGTTGTCCGGGTGGTCGTAGAGCTTCTGCGGCGCGTCGGCCTGCTGCAGCACCCCGCGCTTGAGGACGGCCACGCGGTCGCCCATCGTCATGGCCTCGACCTGGTCGTGGGTCACGTAGAGCGTGGTGACGCCCAGGCGGTTCTGCAGCGCGGCGATCTCGGCGCGCATCTGGACGCGCAGCTTGGCGTCGAGGTTCGACAGCGGCTCGTCCATCAGGAAGGCCTTGGGGGACCGGACGATCGCGCGGCCCATGGCGACGCGCTGGCGCTGGCCGCCGGAGAGGGCCTTCGGCTTGCGGTGCAGGTACTCGGTCAGGCCGAGGACCTCGGCGGCGTCCTTGACCCGCTTGTCGATCTCGTCCTGGGGGACCTTCGACAGCTTGAGGGCGAAGCCCATGTTGTCCGCGACGCTCATGTGCGGGTACAGCGCGTAGGACTGGAACACCATCGCGATGTCCCGCTCCTTCGGGGACAGGTCGTTGACGACCTGGTCACCGATGATCATCTGGCCGCTGGTGATGGACTCGAGGCCCGCGACCATGCGGAGGGCGGTCGACTTCCCGCAGCCGGACGGGCCGACGAGGATGACGAACTCGCCGTCCTCGATCTCGAGGGAGAGGTCGAAGATGGCCTGGAAGCCGTCCGGGTAGACCTTGTTGACGTTGTCGAACACCACTCGTGCCATCTGGGGTTCACCCTCCGGTCGCTGACCCTGCAGTGGCGTGCATGGTCGCTGACCGGGTGGCGGTGCGCAACCACTTTGGCTGCAAGCGCTTACATGCGGTGGTGGCGGTGTGGGTGGCGGGCGCCCGGTCAACCCCCGGACACGGCGGGCATGATGACCAGCTCGTCGTCCTCGGCGAACGCGGCGTCCATCGCCGCCTCACCGACCGGCTCGTCGTGGTGGACGCACAGCACGTGGCGGCGCCAGCGGCCGGCGGAGTCGAACAGGTGCACCATGAGCGCCGGGTGCTGCCGGCACAGGTCGGTGAGGGCCTCGCGGATCGTCGCGCCGTCGACGTCGACGCGCCGGACGCCGCCGATCGCCGGGGTGAGGACCGACGGGAGCAGCACCGCGCCGCGGGCCACCGCTACAGCACCGCCACGGCGTCGATGCGCGGGAAGGTGCCGGGCAGGCGGGTCCAGTGGTCGCCGGCGTCCTCGGTCGCCCAGATCTGCCCGCCGGTTGTGCCGATGACGACCCCGCCGTCGCCGTCGGTGGCCATCGCGCCGCGGAGCACCGAGTCGTACGTGGCGGCCTCGGGCCAGCCCTCGCCCGACCGGTGCCAGGTGTCCCCGGCGTCGGTGGAGCGCCAGACCGCGAAGTCGCCATCCACGGGGGTGCGGTCGACGTCGGCGTCCAGGGGGACGATGAAGAGCGACCCCGACGCCGCGTCCCTGCCGATGGGGAAGCCGAAGTTGGCGGGCAGGCCCTGCTCGATCCGCTCCCAGGAGTCCGCGCCGTCGGTCGAGCGGAACACGCCCATGTGGTTCTGCATCCACAGCAGGTCGGGGTTGCCCGGGTCGGCCACCAGCGCGTGGACGCACGACCCCACCTCCGGCGCCTCGCCGCCGGGGACCGCGATCCCGAGCCCGGTGTTGCGCGGGATGAACGTCGCACCGGCGTCGTCGGAGCGGAACACGCCGACGGCGGAGGCGGCCGCCCACACGCGGTCGCCGTCGAGCAGGATCCGGTGGGTGCACAGGCCGCCGGCGCCCGGCTCCCACCGCGGTCGGGTCGGGTGGCCGTTGAAGGCCTCGACGGGCTGCCAGGACCGCCCGTGGTCGTCGGAGGTGAACAGGCCGGCCTGCGCCACCCCGCACCACACCCGGCCGTCGGGTGCAGTCGTGAAGGTCCAGATCTGCTCGAGGTCCGGGCCGTCCTCGGGGTAGGCGGGCCCGTCGACGACCTGGGTCCACTCGACGAGGTCCGGGCTCGTGTGGACCGACGGGCCGAACCAGCCGCTCGCCGCGCCGGCGAGGTAGGTCCCGTCCGCGGCCTTGCCGAACGCGGTCACCCGCCAGCCGGGGAACAGCTGCTCCACGGACCACGCCCCGCCGTCGTCGGTGAGCAGGTAGGCGCCCTTCTCGGTGCCGATCGCCAGGGTCGTCATCGTCCCGCCTCATCGTGGGATGTCGAACGGGCGCACGCTACCGCGGCGGGGGAGGGGCGGGGATCGGGTTCGTGCATCGCTGCTCCTGTACGTCGGGTCACGCCGTTGGGACGTGGCGGGTCCGCAGATGTCATCGGCTCGCTCGGCCCCACCCCCCGGCGCCGCCTACGATGTCGACCCCGCCGCACCACGCGGCCGAGCCCCCGTAGCTCAGGGGATAGAGCGTCGGTTTCCTAAACCGTGCGTCGCAGGTTCGAATCCTGCCGGGGGCGCTCGCGACGGGCCTCCGGCCCGTGGGTCAGTCGCGCTGCGCGCTCCTTCCAACTCGCGAGCGCCTGCGGCGCTGTTCTCCCCAATGGGGGCTCCGCCCCCCTTTCGAACCCCCCTCCATTGCGCCTGGGGACCGGGAGGGGCCCGACCGGGTCGCCACGATCGATCTCAGTCCGGATCCCGCGACAGGCAAGCGCCGTCGTCGCACGCGCGTCGCCGACACCCGGGCGGAGGCGCGCCGGAAGCTAAAGGTGCTGCAGGCCGAGCTGGAGGCGCACGGCGAGCGACTGGCCGAGCCGGACCTGACGTTGGCGGCGTACCTGGAGCAGACGTGGCTGCCGCGGCTGGAGGCCCGAGCCGCGCGCGGGGAGATCCGGCCGCAGACCGCCGACCTGTACGCCCAGCGGGCGCGGACCTGGGTCATCCCGACCATCGGGCAGGTGAAGCTGCGCGACCTGCGTCCCCGGCACGTCGAGATGCTGCTGGACGCGGTGACGCGCGCGGGCCGCAAGCCGGGCACGGCCAACCGGAGCAAGGCCGTCCTGTCCCTCGCGCTCGGCGACGCCCGCCGCGCGGGGTTCCCGGTCACCAACGTCGCCGCGGACGTGCGGTCCCTACCCGAGCGGAGAGGTGAGCCGGTCGTGGCCACGCCCGAGCGGGCCCGTCACCTGCTGGACCTGGTCGCCGACGACCAGTTCGGCATCGCGGTCGTGCTGATGGCCGTCCTCGGCCTGCGGGTGGGAGAGGCGCTGGGTCTGGCGTGGTCCGACGTGGACCTCGACGGCCCGACGGTGCGCATCCGTCGCCAGGCGCGCCGCTACGGGGGGAGGATGACGTTCCCGGACGTGAAGTCCGCGGCCAGCCGGCGGATGATCGTGCTCCCCGAGGTCGTGGTCGAGGCGCTCGTGGCCCATCGTGGGCGGCAGGCGGCGGCGCGGGCGACCGCACCGGTGTGGACCGACCCCGAACCGGGGCCGCTGGTGGTCACGTCCGCGGTTGGGACGGCGGTGGAGGTGGGGAACCTTCGACGGTGGTGGGTCGATGTCCGTGAGGGGGCCGCCCTGCCGGGAATGCGGCTGCACGACCTGCGGCACTCCGCGGCCACCTTCGCCCTCGCGGCTGGCGCGTCGGTGCGTGAGGTCGCCGACCTGCTGGGGCATGCGGATGGCGGCGCGTTGGTGCTGTCGCGCTACGGCCATGTGCTGGACGAGCGGCGCCGGCTGAACGCGGCCAGGCTGAACCGGGTGTTCACGCAGGAGGGCGGGGCTGGTGGAGCGGTGCCGTCTGAGACCTGACCCAGTCGTCGAGGGCGGACTCGGGGACCCGGATGGCCGAGCCGAGCCGGATCACCGGGAACTCACCCCGCTGGATCATCCCGTACACCGTCGACTCCGCACACGACAGCCGCTCGGCGACCTCGGACACCTTCAAGCCGCGCTGGGTCGTCGATGCGTGGAGCACCTGTTCGGCGGCGCGGGCAGATGCCTCGGCGACCAGCACTTCGAGCTCGTCGGTGCTGAGGACCGCCACGCGTGTGACGGGTTCGCTGCCGGCCGGGACGTCCATGCAGGGTTGGACGGGGGAGGAGGCGAGGTTGTGTCAACGAAGTTGGAACGGACGCGCCCCGATGGGCGTCGGAGGTGGTGATGGGCATCCCCCGGCAGCTGATCGGTCTCGTCGTCGCGCTGGCGATCGCCGGCGCAGGCTGCGCTGATCCATCGGGCGGCGGGACGGTCGTCGACGCCGCAGCGGATGGCCGCTTCGAGTTCGTGGAGCTCGACGAGGTGCAGATCTGGCGGAGCGCCCAACCGAGCACGGCTGGCCTCGACGCGCTGGTGCGGGGGACGGTGGAGTACGACGAGGCGTGCGGGGCCGTGCTCCACGACGAGGAGGTCGACGTGCGCTACCCGGTGGTGTGGCCCCACGGCACCGGGCTCGTCGGGACGGACCCGTTGACGCTGGAGCTGTCGGACGGGAGGACCGTGACGGTGGGTGACGTGGTGTCCGGGGGTGGCGGGTACCACCCGGACCTGGCCCTCGTGGACGACGCCTGCGCCCCCACGGGGGAGACGGCGGTCTTCAACGCGTCCGGAGCGGTCGAGGTGACGATGACTGGGTGACGCGTCGGGCTGCGCGTTCCTACGGCGCGGGCGGAGACGTCGCGTGGCCTGCGCACCGGTGGTCCAGGCTGTGGGCATCGTGGGTGCCAGCATCGAGATCTTCCACCCCGGCTGGATGATCGGTGACGGTGAACCCGTCCCGACGCCAGGCGAGGTGTGGACCGCCATGGTCGAGGTGCAACGACGCGGGGCCACCACCCCGAGCGACTGGCACCCTCACGTCGAGGCCGCGTCGGTCGACGGCGAGGCGGAGTTCGAGGCTGTGCCGCCGTGGTCGGCGACGTACCGGTTCACGTGCTCCGCGGTGGCCGTGGTCCGTCACTGGACGATCTTGGACTGCGACGGCTTGCACCTCGCCATCCCCGGTTCCTTCCCCGGCGGGGTCACCGGCACGGGTCGCTTCGTCCACGACACCTACTTCGTCACACCGGACGTGCGCGACGTCCTCCGTTCCCCGTTCCTCGTGGACCGGGTCCGGACCGAAGGAGAGAACCTGATCGTCACTGGACAGCCGGTGATGCGCTGACGTCCACCAGAGATGTCGTCCTTGGAGCGCTGCAACCGCTCCCGCAGCGCGTCCCGAGCGCGGATCAGCTCCCCTCGGGATGGATGCCATCTGGCATGATCCGTGGCGGCGGCGAGGTGGGAGGGATGTCCATGGAGGGTTGGACTCGAGCGCGGCTGATCCCGGTGAAGGGGATCGGATCGGACCGTGAGGCAGAGGAACGTGCGACGTCGGCGTTGCTCGCCGTGGTCGGTGTCGTCCGACCGCTCTCCGTCGAGCTGTTCAGTCCCATGGGGGCGTCGCGGGCTGCACGTGCCCAGGTCGACACCTTCACCGAGGTGATCTTCGACCACGACGGCCGCAAGATCCGCCCCGACGGGCTCGTGCAGATCAGCTACGCCAAGAACACCTGGACCGCGCTGATCGAGGTCAAGACCGGCACGAACGCTCTCGAGGCCGAGCAGATCCAGACCTACATCAAGCTCGCCCGCGCCAACCGCTTCAACGCCGTCGTGACCATCTCCAACGAGATCGCCCCCGCCCCGGGCATCCATCCCACCCCCGGCGCCCAGCCGCGGTCGAACTCCACCGTCGCGCTGCACCACATCTCCTGGACCCAGCTGATCGCCACAGCGGTCCGGCTCAAGGAGCACACCGGCGTCGAGGACGTCGAGCAGCGCTGGATCCTCGAGGAGCTCATCCGCTACCTCGAGCACCGGTCATCGGGCGCGCTGTCGTTCAACGACATGGGCGGCTCCTGGGTCGCAGTCCGCAGCGCGGCACGGGACGGGACCCTGGCCCGCCAGAGCGGCGATGTCGCCGAGGTCTGCAGCCGCTGGGACCAGCTCATCCGCTACGTCGCCCTGACCATGGGGGCGGAGATCGGGCACGACGTCCACCAGGTCCTCGCGGCGAGCCACCGGAGCGACGCCAAGGCACGCGCCGACGCGCTCAGTCGGACCCTCATCGACCACGGCACGCTGGATGCGGCGCTGCGTATCCCGAACACCACCGGTGATCTCGAGATCCATGCCGACCTGAAGGCCCGGCAGCTGACGTGCACGACCACGATCAAGGCGGCGGAGGACAAGGGGGCGCGCGGCCGGGTGGGCTGGGTCACTCGCCAGCTCAAGGACGCGCCCGATCAGCTGTGCATCGAATCTCGCGCACATCGTGCCAAGTCCGGACCCATGACCACCCTGGCGGAAGCGCGCGAGGACTCGGCGCGCCTGGTCGATGATTAGAAGCGCGAGCCCGCCCAGTTCATCCTGATCCAGAGGTACCCGATGGGTGCGGGCCGCAAGGCCGGCGGCACCGCCAAGCAGCAGGGCTTCATCGACAGCGTCGAGCACGCCATCACCCACTTCTACGACACCGTGCTCTCCCGGCTCACCGCCTGGCAGCCCAAGCCCTCGCCCCGCACGTCGGTGCCGGAACCTCCAGACGATCAGGACTTCAACGTCTGAGATCAGCCGCTCTCGGAGGTCTGGGAACCGGGTAGCCACCAGCCGGTGCGTCCACCCCATCCTGATCGACGATGGACTTCTTCACCCTGGCGCGTGACGCGATATCATGCGCTATCGACGAGGGGGCCATCGGATGTCAGACGTGCTGATCAGGGACGTGCCCGACGAGGTCGTCTCCGCCATCGATGCCCGCGCGAAGCGGATGGGGATCTCGCGGACCGAGTACCTCCGGCGAGCCCTCATCCGTGACGCCCGGGTCACCGTCGGAGCCGTCAGCGTCGATGACCTCCGCGCGTTCAGCGAGCGCCACAGGGACCTTGATGATCCCGACATCATGCGGTCTGCCTGGTCGTGACCGAATGGCTCGCCGACAAGTCCGCACTCGTGCGCCTCGGTGAGAGTCCGGACGCCCAGGCGTGGGCTGACCGCATCCAGCGTGGTCTGGTGCACGTGACCACGATCACCCGCCTGGAGGTCGGCTTCTCCGCCCGCTCCGGCGCGGACCTGCGCACCGGGTGGCGGACCCCGCCGCTGGCTGCCATGTCAGTGCAGTTCCTGACCCCGGCCA